>CAMOCH010000029.1 GCA_946610655.1 uncultured Clostridia bacterium | reverse complement strand
TATAATTATACCATGACAAAGTCTGTTTTACAAAACAAAACACATAGTTATTTTATTTAAATAAAATAAAAAGAAGCTTTTTATGCTTCTTTAGATTGGTTTTCTTCATTATTTGCTTGTTCAAGTTTATGCTTCTTGTGCTTTTTAACAAAATGTAAAATTAATTTAATCATAAATGCGATTAATATGATTGCTAAGAAAATATATAGTAAAATATTTGTTACATTTGGGAAAATTGAGCAAATGAATGTGACAATAAGCGAACAAACAAAATTACCTAAAATTACAGATAAACATGTTTGCCAAAAATTAAGTCCCAAAAGAACAGCAAAGCATGTGCCTGTCCATACACCAGTTAGTGGAACCGGAAAAGCAACAAACAAAAACACAGTGAGCATTTTTAAAAATATACTTAAAACTTTTGATTTTTGTTTGGTTTTTGCTTCGGTTTTTTCTGTTCTTTCTTCTATATCTCCAGTGAAAAAATGAATTATACTTTTAAAAAATTTTTTATCTTTAAGCCAGTTATAGATTGGTTTAAAAACAAGTGCCAAAATTGGAACAATAATTGTGCTGCCTAAAAATGAATAACCAAGAGCTTGCCAAGAAGTTAATGCTTTTGTTCCCCAAAAAGACTTGCTCATTCCAAAAGGAATTGCCCCTTTTACTTCAACAAGTGGGACAATTGCAATTAAAATGGTGGCAAGCACAGCATTGTCACCAAAAATTTTATGAAAGAATTCAGCAATGGCTTCTGTCATATTCTCTCCCTATATTATATAGAATATCAAATCTTCAAAACTCGCAATAAGTGCTACAATAACAATTGGAAGCCAAATTGCTTTGCTAACTTTTTCTTCACTATTTTTTCTAAATTCTTTAATCATAACTCCAACAGCTATTCCTAAAAGAATCATTCCAACAATTCCAAGTTCATAAGTACCTGTTATAAGCATATTATGCGCAGAAAGTGTTGATAAAACCCCTGCTCCAAGACCACAGCCAAAGAATAATCTAAGTGGGTTATTGCTAAGGAATGTTAAATATTCAACCCAAAGGTCGTATCTTCCTGTTGTCACCATATTCATAAAGTCAGCAAATGACTTGCATTCAGCAAATGAACCAATAAATCTATCTACAAAAATTGTGACGATTTTTGGGAAACATAAGCCCAAAATTATAAGCATTGTTGCTCCAAGACAAGTGGTAATAAGTGTTGCAACAAAATGTCTTTTAAGCATAACAATGAATATAACCAAATACATAAATATTGCAAGAGCTAAGAATGTTTTGCTAAGTGTAAAGAATCCAATTGCAGTGAGTGCAACCAAAAAGAACCATTCTTTCCAAGAAGCTTTTTTTGCAAGTATAAAATATGCCATCACAGCCATCAAAAGTTCGCAAAACATTGCAAGAACATTTGGATGACCAACCAAGCCCTGATATCTACCTCTTCCACCACTAAATGACAAAACCATTGTCTCGTGCATGTATGGAGAAAAATAGAATGTTGCTGAGAACACACAAGATATAAGTAGCGCAAGCGCAAGAATTTTAAAATTAAATCCAAGACGCACAACATTTGGTTTTTGGATAATCATTCCAAAGGCTGCAAACAAGCAGAAGAATATTGCAATTCTTGTCCAATATTGTCCATTATATGAACCAATTGGGAGCAAGCAGTAAATAAAGAATATCCCCATAAAAATCAACAACCATTTATTGGGTTTATTCTTTTCAATAAAGTATGTGATAATGAAGAATTTTATCATGTATGCAACAACACAAATACAGAATAAAACAGCACTCCAATATAAATTCATCATACAAAATGGTATTGAAAAGAGAATGTATGAAAAACCATTCCTAATGTTATCAATAATAACAAACAATAAAAGAATTGGAAAAGCAACAAACATCATGTTACCCCAAAAACAATGAATAAAAAATAATGCAGTTAATAAAACCAAGTTAATAACTAATTTATTTTTTGCATAAAAATGTTGAAATTTATTTAATCTTGCCATAAAAACCTTCTAAAAAATATAATCGGTGAAATTAATATAACATATTAATAAAAAAAAAGCAAGATGATACTTGCTTATTCTTTAATTGCTCCAAAACGTCTATCTCTGCCTTGATATTCTTTAAGTGCTTCATACAAATCTTTTTTCTTAAAAGCTGGCCAATATGTTTTTGGGAAATATAATTCAGCATAAGCAACTTGCCAAAGCATAAAGTTGCTAAGTCTATGTTCACCACTTGTTCTAACAACAAAATCGAGTGGTTCTTGCCCTGCTGTGTATAAATGATTTGCAATAACTTCTCTGTTAATTTCAGTTACGCCTTCTTTAACAATGTTATTAACAGCCATAACAAGCTCATCTTGACCTGAATAGTTAATACCCAAATTCAAAATAAATTTTGTGTTATTTTTTGTTGCTTCAATTGTTTTATTGGCATTTTTAACCAAATCATCAGGGAATTTTGTATAATCACCCATAATGTTAAGTTTTGCACCAGGGAATTTTTTTGTGAAAGCATCACCTTTAAGATAATTTCTAAAAGCTTTAATCAAATAGTCAACTTCTTTTTTTGGTCTGTTCCAATTTTCAGTTGAAAAAGCATAAATACTAACAGAATGAATACCATAAGTAAAGAAACACTCTTTAATTATAGTGTCCAAATTTGCAATACCTGCTTTGTGACCCATAGATCTAGTTAGGCCTCTTTCTTTTGCCCATCTTCCATTTCCATCAATAATAAAACCAATGTGATTAGGAATCTTTAATAAATCGTTTTTCATAGTAACTCCAAATTGTGTAGTGTTATTTTACCAGCAATATTTTCATTTGTCAAAGTATTTTTTTATAATTATATGCTTATCTGCTTATTTTGAGCACAATACCCTCTAGCCCAAGTTTTGCAAAGAATATAATCCTTTTATTCTCTGCTGTTTGAGCTTTTGCATATTTCAAAAGTACTTTTCTAAAATTTTTGCTCTTTTGCATAACAAGTTTTTTGTCTTCTTTTGTCTTTTTAGAAATACATCTCATAGTGAGCACATAAAGCATAGCGCAAAAATGTGGAATATCCATGATTGAACAATCAAAATTTCTTAATGCTTTTGTCAAAATTAGGTTAAGACCTTGAAGATAATCATCTGGATAAACTTTAGACAATTTTTCTGCACCAGTATTATGATAAAGGACATCTTTAACTATACAAATTTTAATAAGCCCACCAAAAAATTGACTGCAGAATAACATATCTTCGCACAATTTATATTGCTCATTGAAATATTTAATTATAACATCTTTTTTAATCAGTTTATTCCAAACATACAAGCTATACCCTTTGCAAACATAGTCATCAAATGCTTTATAATCTGCAAGGCCCATAAAGTTTGGCATTGTAACATCATATTCAAACCCATTATCTTTTTGTGTGGTGTACCCAAACGAAACAAGTTGGGCATTATTTTCAAGAGCATATGTTATGGCAACAGAAACGCAAGTTTGTTCAATATAGTCATCACTATCAACAAACAAAATATAATCACCCGTGGCATTTTTTAGTCCAACATTCCTTGCACTTGAAACTCCACCATTTGGTTTGTGAAAAACTTTTATGCGTTTATCTTTTTCGGCATATTCATCACATATTGTTCCACTTCCATCTGATGAACCATCATCAATAAGTAATATTTCCAAATTTGTATAAGTTTGATTAATGATACTGTCTAAGCAATCAACAAGTCTAGAACCTGGGTTATAAATTGGTACAATAACCGAAACTAAATTTGCCATAAATTTTACCTCCTAATTATGCAAATCATTTGAATATTTTACTGTTGCTTTTTCATCTATAATTTTTTTAGATAATTCAAGACCTTTATTATATTGATCTTGTGAAATCTTTCCAGTTTTAAGAAGATAGTCTGCATAATAATATTCTCTTTTGCTTGTTTCTGCTCCACCATTCGCACTACTTGGAGAAAGCACTGCTTTAACAGTTAAAAGCAAAATTTTTATATCTCCCCATAGAGTAATTTTTTTGTAATATTTTAAATCTTCTTCAAAAATACTTTCCCAAGAACTTTCACTTCTTCCACCAGAAACTTGAGACCTTCCAGTAAGACCTGGTCGTACAGAATAAGCTTGCATAACATCTTCATCATAAAAAATCATATCTTTAACAAGTCTTGGTCTTGGCCCAACAATGCTCATATCTCCAATCAAAATATTGAATAGTTGCGGAAGTTCATCAATAGAAAGTTTTCTTATTATTTTGCCATATTTAGTAATTCTATCCTTATCAGGAAGAAGATTTCCATTTGCATCTTTTTTGTTGGTCATACTTCTAAATTTATACAATTTAAACACTTTTCCATTTTTACCAGGTCTGTATTGTGCAAAGAATGGATTTCCTTTTAGGAATATTAAAGACAATATGCAAATAACCATAAACAATGGGCTTAACACAACAATCCCAGCAAATGAAAGTATAATATCTATTGCTCTTTTTGCAAAAATTTGATAAAAAGTTGGTTCGTTTTCTTCAATTTTTGCGTATTTTACCTTCTTTTCTTCCCATTTTTGTTCATTAAACCATGGATTTTCTGCATTTTTCATAATTTCTGTTTCATTTATTGCAAAAAATGAAATCAAACAAGCAATAAGCACCGGAGAATAAAAGCTTCCAAACACACTTGTTACAATTAACACAAGATAGCCAATAATTACAAATACTCTGTTATATGTTGTACGAATAAATGTTGTTTTAGTAATTTGTAAAAATAATAATAAAACAAATGTAGAACCAACTGCCCCAAGTGAAGCAACAAAATAAATTATATTGCTTGCCTCAAAAGATTCAAATCCAATACCAAAATTTATGTGATTAGATAAGTTTTCTAGCAAAATATTATTTGAAACAAAACTAAAATTTTTAACCATGTCTTGCAAATCACGAATAACTGTATAGTTTGTTAAATGTAACGCGACAACAATCACTACTGCCCCAACAACAAGACTTGGAATAATTGCAAAAGATTTTTTCTTTTCTTTAATCACAAAATAAATAAGTGAAATCATAAAACTTGCAAAAGTTGCTCCAACAACAATTATGCTTGCACTATATACAACAGAGAACACTAAAAATATAACAGCTATAAACCCATAATAAAAAGTGTTAGGTAGGTCATTTTTTGCAAGTTTGAAGCACAAACAAACTGCAATAGCATTGATTATAAGCGCATTTGAAAACACAATAGTGTCTCCAAAACCAGTAATTGATTTTTCAAAATTCAAAAGCAATGCAAAGGCAATAAGTGTTTTTGCAATAGCATCATCACGAGTATTCACAGCTAGCACATAAGTTACCAAAATATAAAGAAATGCTGCAATATAAAATCCATTTTGCACATAGCTAGTGTTGCCAACGCCTGCAATAAACATTACAACAAAAGCAAACATAAGTCCCCAAATAAGTCTTCCAAACTTAAAATTAGATTTAATTGTTTGTCTGTTTTCAACAATATGCGCAACCAAACAAGACAAAATTAAAACTCCTGCAAAAATAAAAGCTATAATGCTTGGTTTATCCCACACCAAATCAATTTTGATACCAAGTGGCAACATTATTAAAAATGAAAATAAACCATTGATGCTATTTGAAAAAATTAATGATAATCCACAAACTATAGATGCCAAACTTATCATTAATGTGGTTTGATTTGACAAGAAACCACAAAACAGTAGTATTGCATATATGATTGTCACATATCCAGAAGAGAAAAAGTTGTTTATTTTAAGTTTTGTTATCCTTTGCATATATTTCACCTTAAGAATATGTTAACATAAACAGCAATAAATTTGCAAGTATTAATATATAAATGTACTCTTATTCTTTAGATTAGATTATTTTTTGTAAAACATAATCAATTTCTTGCTTATTAAAAGTTAGTTTTTTTATTTTTTTAACCATATTTTCATTAATGTTTTTAAGTTTTTGCAGTATTTTGATAGTTTTTTCCAATATTATTGATTCACTATCATTAAAAAACGCATTATCAAGAAAAAAAGAATAACTTATTTGCTCTTTTAGCAAACTTAATGAATTATTTAAATATCCAAGTCTAAAAAATATACGTTCATACTCAGTTTTTAATTTATCTGTTAACTCAATAATACCTTTATGAAAACAATCATTTAAACACGATTTGTTTTTATAGCAATTATTAACTTTGCAAATAAATATATAATCATCAATAAGTGATAATTTAACCCTGAATTTAAACATACAACCCCTTTAATTAATTATATAATCAAATTCAGTAAATTATACTCAATAAAAAAATCCACAAACGTGGATTTTTTATAAATGCCAATTTTCAATTTCTGGAAGATCAACACCATATTCTCTTGTATATTTATAATGTTTGTGCAAAAGTTCTTCCATTGCTTTAATTGTTGTTTGTTTTGTTTCATTATCACAACCACAGCTTTCTGCAATTCTCATAAGAAGGTGACATCTATCAATTTGGTTTCTTACTCTCATATCAAAACTTGTAGTGATGGTTCCCTCTTCTTTATATCCATAAACTTGCAAATTTTTGTTATGTCTTTTAAACATTAAACCATAAATTAAATTTGCGTATCCGTGGAAGTTGAATATGATTGGTTTGTCTTTTGTGAAAATTTTATCAAATTCTTCATCTGAAAGTCCATCAGGGTGTTCAGTTGAAAGAGTTAACAAATTCAAAACATTAACAAATCTTATATTAACATTTGGAAGATATTGTTTTGCCATGCTCACTGCTGCAATAGCCTCTTTTGTTGGAGTGTCTCCGGCGCACGCAACAACAACATCTGGATTGTTTGTGTCGCCTGCACTTGCCCAATCAAACACAGCCACACCTTTATCCACAAGTTCTTTTGCCTCACTCATATTAAGCCATTGATAAGATGGATGCTTTGATGCAGTTATAACATTAATAAGATTTTTAGATTTTGTTGCTTTGTCAAATGTTGCAATAAGAGTATTTGCATCAATAGGCAAGTATATTTTAACAACTTCTGGAGCTTTTTCTGCCATATGTGTTAAAAATCCTGTATCTTGGTGAGTATAGCCATTGTGATCTTGTTGCCAAGTTGTGCTTGTTAGCACAAGGTTAAGAGAAGATATTGGTTTTTTCCAAGGCAATCTTCTTGAAACTCTGAGCCATTTACAATGTTGGGCAACCATACTATCAACAACTCTTAAAAACGCCTCATAACTGTTAAACATTCCATGTCTTCCGGTGAGAAGATATCCTTCTAACCAACCTTCACATGTGTGCTCACTGAGGTAACTATCCATAATTCTGCCATCATGAGAAAGTTCATCATCAACTGACCAAATTTCAGCATTAAAGTCTCTGTCCTCTGCTTCAAATTGACGATACAATCTGTTGCTCATTGCTTCATCTGGACTAAATGTTCTATAGTTTTTATTTTGTTTATTTAGTTCAAAAAGTTTTTTGATATATCCACCAAGTTCAAGCATATCTTGAGTTTTAACTGTTCCAGGAGCTGGAACACTAAAGGCAACATCTTCAAGTTTTGGAGTTATTATTTCTTTAAGAAGAAGGCCTCCATTTGTGTATGGACTTGCGCTTATTCGTTTGTCACCCTTTGGAAGAATCTCGGCAATTTCTTTTTTTAGTTTGTAATTTTTATCAAAAAGTTCTTCTGGGTGATAACTTTTGAGCCAATTCTCTATCATTTCAAAATGTTCTGGCTTTGTGTTTTTGATAGGAATTTGATGCGATAAACAATAGTCTTCAATTTTTTGCCCATCAACAAAAGCAGGGGCTGTCCAGCCTTTTGGAGTTCTTAAAATTATCATTGGCCAAAGTGGACGATTAGTAACATTGTTTTGTCTTGCATTATTCCATATAATATGAATTTGTTCAATTGCTTTGTCAACAGCTTTTGCCATAACTCTATGCAACTCTTCAACACTTTTGCCCTCAACAAAAAATGGCTTGTAACCATAACCAAAGAACAAACTTTCAAGTTCTTTTTTACTAATTCTAGAAAGTATTGTTGGACTGTTTATTTTATATCCATTAAGGTGCAAAATTGGAAGCACTGCACCATCATTTTTTGGATTTATGAACTTATTAGAATGCCATGCTGTTGCAAGTGGTCCTGTTTCGGCTTCTCCATCACCAACAACAACTGCAGCAATAAGGTTTGGATTATCAAACACTGCACCATAACCATGAGACAAAGAATATCCAAGTTCTCCACCTTCATGAATTGAGCCTGGTGTTTCTGGAGCAACATGACTAGGAACCCCACCAGGGAAAGAAAATTGTTTACAGAGTCTGGTTAACCCTTCTTTGTTTTCCCCAATTTCTGGATATATTTCTGAATATCTGCCCTCTAAATAACTGTTTGCAATAAAAAAGTTTCCACCATGACCTGGCCCAGACAAATAAATAATGTCTTGATTATATTTTGTGATTGCTCTATCAAGATGAGCATAAATAAAGTTTTGACCTGGGCAAGTTCCCCAGTGACCAACAAGTTTTTGTTTTATATCTTCTTTTTTGAGTGGTTCAAAAAGAAGAGGATTGTTTTGCAAATATATTTGAGCAACAGACAAATAATTGGCAGCCCTAAAATACTTATTTAGTTTTTCAAAATATTCATCTGTTGAAAATTTATCGTCCATAATGCCTCCAAAATGATGTTGTATTAATATTATACATAATTTAATTTGTTTTACAAAATCATTTTATGACATTAGCAAAAATTTTGCGAAAAAAAAGTTGCTTTTTGGCAACTTTTATTTTTTATTTTGCATCATTTCATTAAGAGCACCAATTATTGCAATTTTACCATATTCATATGTTAAGCTTCCTTGCAAAAACAATGTGTATGGCTCAACAAGCGGTCCATCACAAGAAAATTCTATTGTTGAACCAGATGTAAATGACCCACTTGCCATAATTTCTTCATGTGGATATCCTGGGACTTCACAAGGTTCTGGAGCATATTGTCCATCTATTGGAGAATATTTTTGTATGCCTTTACAAAACAAAATCATATCCTCCCTGCTAAGCATATCAACAGTTTGCACAATATCACTTCTTACTTCATCACTTTTTGGGGAAACATTTTTATATCCCATTTTTTCAAACATATAACTTGCAAAAATTGCAGTTTTTACTGCATTTGCAACAACCATTGGTGATAAATATAAACCCTTTAAAAATTTAATTGTTTGATTATAGTTTGCTCCAAGTGCTTTACCAAGCCCAGGAGCTGTTAATCTTTCCGCAACCATATTTACTAATTTTTCTTTTCCTACGACATATCCACCAGATGATGCAATACCTGCCCCCAAATTATGCATAAGAGAGCCAACCAATATGTCTGCCCCAACTTCTATTGGTTCTTTTTCAGAAACCATTTCGCAGTAGCAATTATCCACCATAACTATTATATCTTTATTAATGCCTTTAACAATTTTACAAATTTCTTCCACTTGTTCAATAGAGATACCTTCTCTATGTGCGTAGCCACGAGAGCGCTGAATATAAACAAGTTTAACATTCTTTTTTGATAGTCTGCTTTTTATTTTTTTTACATCAAAATATCTTCTATCAATTAAATCAATTTCTTCGTATTTTATACCATTTGCGATAATTGATTGAGAGCTATCTCCAAAAACACCAACAGCACTTTTAATAGTGTCATAAAGTTCACCTGTGATGTTAAGCATTGTGTCACCATGCTTCAAAAGTGCAGAAAGCGCAATGTATATTGCATTTGTTGCACTCATAATATGTGGTCTAACAAGAGCATCTTCTGCTTTAAAAACATCGGCAAATACTCTTTCCATTTTATCTCTAGAATAGTCAAACAAACCATATCCATTTATTTCTTGAAAAATATCATAAGAAACTCTATTTTCTCTAAAAGCATTCAAGACTTTCAAACTGTTTTTTTGACAAATATCATTTACCCTATCGAATTGTTCTTTTAGGTCTATTTCAGCCTTCTTGCCAATCTCTATAATTATATCGCTAAATTTATCCATAACAACTCCTGCAATGATTTTATCACCATAATTCAATTTTGTCTAGTACTAATTTTCACTATGCTATTGACAAAAAGCAAAAAATCAGTTAATATTATCGCATTGTTAATGGAGATAAAATATGTATTTACACTTTTTCACATAATTTTTTATTAGTTTAAGCAACTATTAGTTGCATCATTTTTACTATATAAAATTAATTGAAGAAAAAGGAATATATATTATGAATACATTAGAAATATTTTTAATCTGCATATTTGCAGCACTATTTAT
>CAMOCH010000028.1 GCA_946610655.1 uncultured Clostridia bacterium | reverse complement strand
GTTTCTGTGTTTTATAACACCCAAAAAGACGAGTCAAACAATGTTAAAGTTTCAGAAAAATTCTTGGTATTTTCTTGCTTTGGATATTCAATTTTGTTTGCATTTGTTTATGAAATAATACAATGTTTAATCAGACTTTCAGCATCATCAGCTTTAAATGTTTTAGCTGTTATGGCTGCTGAAATGGGAATGTTTTTGCTTGTTAGTTTTGTGTTTGCGCTTGTGTTTGCAGTGTCTCTTAAAAGAAGCAAAAAAATTATAAACGCATGCCTTATAAAACTTAACAAACCAAATGAATACAAAAATAAAAAATAATATGCCGGCAGGCATATTTTTTTTGTGCAAAATTTAATATGGGTATTGACACTTATTTTATATATGATAAAATAATAGTACAAAAGCACTTAAATAAGGGGAACAAAAGTGTTTAAAATAAGTGGTGAGTACACAGTAGTCAGAGATTACATTGAATACGAAGAAGAAATTGGCAACACTGATGCCACACTTTTGTTTGGGAAAAAAGTTAATATTGAAGTTTGTTTGTATAATAAGGGTCTTTTTTTAAAAGGATTTATTGATGTTGAAGGGAAAAAATATCCTGCCATTGGTAAAAACATGGGTGATAAAGATTTTTTAATTTATTATGCAAATGAAAAAGGTGAAATGTATTCTTTTTGTTTCACAAATGATAAAATTAATAAAAATTACAATAGCATTGCATATTGTCTTGTTCCTTATAATGAAAGTTACTCGCTTGGAGCAGCGTTCTTTTCTAATGCAAAACTTTTTAAAAATGATAAAGTGAGCGCGTTTGATCTTGAAAAAATATATAACAAACTTATGGAAAAAGCACCTGATTATTTTGAAAATTTTGTAAATAATAATTTTGGTGATGTTAGTTATAAATCATTAGAAGATTTTGATGTTTTTAAAGATGAATTATATCGTGATGAATTATCTGTGATATACACATCAAGTTACATTCCATTCTATGATATTTTTGATGAAGTTGAAGAAAATCTTAATGAATATATGAAAAGTTTGAAAGTGCCACAGGGTGAAATTGTTGAAATAAGTAAAGAAAAATATTTGGAAATTGCAAATCAAGTTATTGATAAATATTGTGATGATTTCTTTATAGATAAAAAAGCAAGAGAAGAACTTTTGGAGGACTATTATGAGGTGGCTTCAAAAAATGATGATAGTGCAGAAGATAGTTCGGATTTTTATAAAACAGATTTAGTTGCTCTTCATGTCGTTGATTTGATTAGCAAAAATTCATTATATATGGAGCAGAGCTGTGAAAGTGTTGATATGCTTTTATCTTATGCATTATGTGAAACAACAGATAACAAAATTCACGCATCAAAAATAATTGATATATTTAAAAATGCTTACGCTGCTAATAATGAAGACAAATATATTATTGACAGATTAGAAAATGATAAAAATAAAAAATATGCATCAGAAAATATTGTTGATATTCTTAGTATTTATGAACATATGAAAGATTATTACGAAGAGTTAAAAATTCTTCATAAAGATGGCGATAAAACCTGGCAGACATTTACTTTTGAGCAAATGTGTGATGAAATTAATGAACAAACTTCTTATTGCTTTGAAGAATATAATGCAGAAAATGAAGAAGCAGTATCTGAAGAAGACGAATTATTATATGCCGAAAATTTGGGTATGTTGCAGTAGGAGGAGAGATGAAAAACTGTATTAAATTTTATGGAACTTTTAAGAAAGTGAATGGTTCAACTTTGGAAGATTTTTTTGTTGATAATGATACAAAAGAAAAAGTTGAAGAAATTTATGGAGAAGCATATTTTTTGAAGGCAGAAAGTGAAGATTATTTAAAAGGTTATTCAGTTATTAATGGCAGAGAATTTTATAGCGTTGGGCAAATGCTTGATGAAGATGAGTATAAACTTTATATGCTTGATATAAGTAACAGGTATTCTCTTACAATTTCTGGAAAACCTGCTGGGGACAAAATCAACGCTTTGTTTATGCCTTATGGTTTTGAAAATGGTGGGTGTGTTGAATATAATGGAGCTTCTGCAACAATTAAAGAAGAGATTATTGAAGATGCTGAGACAATTAAAAAAGTGATTGAAAAAACCAATTTAAATTTTGAGTTTGCAGATGTTGAAAATGTTGCCACAGCAAAGGCAATTGTTACAAATGAAGAAAGTTTAAAAAGATATTTTGAAACTGTTAAAGAAGTGATTAATTATGGAGTTATTCATCATTATCACATTTCACAAAAAGTTTATATTGATGATTTAGTGAATATTATTTGTCCAAAAGTTTCAAAAATGTTAACTGAAAAACATTTGATTGGTGACAATGAAGAATTTAATATAACTGATGAAATTGATGCTGATTTGAAATCTGTTGTTGAAGAAGAAATAAAAAAACAATATATAGTTGATAAAAATTATCAAGGCGAAAAAACTAATAAAAAAATAATGGATGATAATGCTTTTGAACTATTATTTAATATTATGTATAATGCAATTTATGTCTCATTGGATTGTGAAGCAGATATGGATGTTGAGCTTTGCTATCAATCATTGTTATTCCCAGAATCACAACAATTAATTGAAGAAGACCCAATGTTATTGATGGCGTATGGATTGATTGAAATTGCTGATGGAAATGTTTCTTTGGCTTATGATGTGCTTGATAAAATTAGCAAGGTTGCTAATTTTGTTGAATTATCAGAGCAAACAGAGCAAAAAACTGTTGAAGAATATGATGATTATGAAGAAAAACAAGAAAACGAAGATGAAAAATTGCTTTTAAATTCAGCTTATAATGATTTAACATTGAGTAAATTTGAAACACAAAAAACTTTTGAAAATTGTTATGACACGTTTAGATTTCTTTCAGAAAGAGCAGGTTTTTCTGCTGATGAATTGGGAGTGGCTTTAAAAGCATGGATTGAACTTGCTGATGAAATTGTTTATAATTCACAAAATGGCGATTCAAGTGAACATGATGGAGAAGAAAAACAAGAAGAATATTTAATGTAAGGGGAGTTTATGGAAAAATTAGTAATAAAAGGAGATGTTGAATTTTTCAGAACATACGAAGAGCAATATAACAGCACAAGCAAAAGTGATTTTTCTGGAAAATTTGAGGCAAACTTTGTGCCAATTGATGAATTGACATTTATCGGTTTTGTGCAAATGATTGATAAATATTATTTCTCTATGGCAAAATTTTTCCGTGGCGATTATATTGTGTTTTTTGCTGATGATAAAAACCTTTATGGAATGGTTGAAGGACATCATAAAAATAAATTTTTAACAAATATTGTTTTTGGAAATAGTAATACTGATCTCGAACCAAAGGGTGTTATTTCATCAACACATCAACTTACAAACTTAACACAAGAAGATAATAAATATATTGCAGAATTAATAAACTTTCTCATTGCTCAATATAACAAAAATAGTATTAATCCTTATATTTCTCAAATTAATTCTTCAATGCATAAGAAAAATGAGAAATTTTTGGAAATTTTTGATTTGGAAAATAGAAATTTTCCACAATTTTATAATATTTTTGTTGACAAAGAAGGACAATTTTGCACTAAGTATGGTATGTATAGGCTTATTTCGAACATTATTTATACAATTGAACATAATTCATCTTTTTGTGATGAAATAAGAAATCAAAATTTTATTCCAACACAAAGTATTCTTTCTGAAACAGATGGTATTATTGCAGATAGGATTATGGAGTATTTTGAAGAGTTAGATTATTATCAATTAGATTTTTATAATCAATTTGTCACTGGTATTGTTTATGATTACTTAAGTGCCAAAGGAACTATGAATGTTGCAAACGTAATCAATAAAAAAATTATGGCAGATGAAGTGGTTGAAAAGTCTTTAAGTGATAATGTATGCAAAATGTTATTTTATGCTTATGAAGAAGAATTTGCGGCAAAAGCAAAAGAGGCTTTTAATGTGGTTGCGGGGCATTATATTTGTGGTGTGTTTAATTCTGCTGTCTACAAAGAATTAAATACTATAGGCTATGAATTTTTGCCTAAAAACATGTGGCAAGAAAGAACAAAAGAATTTTTGGATATGTTTAAAGCCGTTGTTGCTTATACAGGCAAAGATAAAAATCATGTTGAAAAAGTGGTTAATAAGTATTTTGATTCAGAAGGTTTTTTTGATTATAGCAAACAGTTAGAGGAAGAATAATATGAAACAAATGAATGGCAAATTAATAAAATTTAGAACATATGAAGAGCATCTTGAGTCAGACAGTGAAGATGATTTTCTTATGGATTTTGAAATGAATTATATTTTTGTTGAAAATCCAGATAATATTTCAGGAAAAGAAATAGTTGGTATTGCATATTTAGATGGTGGCATTGCTTTTGCTGTTAATGGTGTTGTTGATGAAGTTAGTAAAAATATCAAATATATTACATGTTTGCTTGTTAATCAAAATGATTGCTATAGAATGGCATATTATGAGTGTGGAGCAAAAAACAACATAATTATTAGAAAAGTTGAATTTACCGAAGGAAAAGACATTCTTGTTAATCCAAAATTATTTTGTTATGGAAAAGCAAATGTAAAAACCATTGAGCCAGAAAATTTTATGTTTCCAGAAGAACTTGTTCAAAAACATGCCGAAATTAAAGAAATGTCTAATGATATTTACAATGATTTTGCAGATTATTTATTCACAGATATGGGGTGTTTATATACTTACGTTAAAGACGACTTAATGGCTCTTGTACATGATAGTTTACGCAGATTTGTGGTTAGTGACAAAACCCAACTTGCAACTCCTGTTGAAATGTATGTTATTGTTAAAGGATTAATTAATGATATTAGTTCATTGATTGTAAACAGTGCCATTCAAACAGATGATGGAGGTATTGCTTTTGATGAACATATTGCTTTTGGTGTTGAAAATAGAATTAAAGAAAAAATATGTAAACAAATAAGCGATGTTGATAAATATCAAGAGAAATATGTGATGGCTGCTACCGTAAATGTACTGAAAAGTTACTCTAATGATAAATTTCCAAATGTTGGACTTTGTTTGGCATATTATGTACTTTATAGTGATAGTTTTGCAGACGCAACAGAGGAAGATTGTGAAACTTTGATTGTACTTGGAATAATGGAAGAAGTTAAAGAACCGGAAATTTGTGCAGAATGGCTAAATAAATTTAAAGAAATCAAAAAAATTGAAAATGATGTTGTTGAAGAACAAATAAAAATATTGGAATTTTGTAAAAACGATCAAGAAAAAACTAATTTTTTGTATGCATATGAATTGTTGAAAGTGTGTGCCGAGAAAAAAAATAAAAATGTTGAAGAAATTGTTAAACATACATTACTTGCTTTTGCAAAATATAAGATTGAACTAAAAAAAACATATAATGATGATTTAAATAATGGGTTTGATAATTTAGATGGTATTTATAGTTAGTTCTTTTCTTATTATATAAAATATATAATATTTATATAATAAATTGTTCTATTTGGTTGCCTTTTGGCAGCCTTTTTTGTTATAATCTTAATAGATGTGTTAGAAGACATATGATAATGGCTTTAAAGCACAAATTTTGACACAAAAAGGTAGAATAATGGACGAAAAAGTAAGTATTTCAAAAGTAGATGCAGATTATGGCTCAGACCAAATTCAAGTTCTTGAAGGACTAGACCCTGTTCGTAAACGCCCAGGTATGTATATTGGTAGCACAGATACCCGTGGACTTCATCACCTTATCACAGAAATTGTTGATAACAGTATTGATGAAGCTCTTGCTGGATATTGTAATTATATAACCGTTGAAATTTTAAAAGACGGTTCTTGTCAAGTTACTGATAACGGTCGTGGTATTCCAACAGGTATTCACAAAACAGAAAAAAAGAGTGCTGTTGAACTTGTTTTAACAAAACTTCATGCCGGTGGTAAATTTGGTGGTGGAGGATACAAAATTTCTGGTGGACTTCACGGTGTTGGTTTAAGTGTTGTTAACGCGCTTTCTGAGTGGCTAGAGGTTGATGTTTGGCAAAATGGCAAACATTATAAACAAACTTATAACAGAGGTATTCCTCAAAGAGAGCTTGCTGTTGTTGGAGATGCAGACCACACAGGAACAAGAATAACATTTATGCCAGATGCAGAAATTTTTGAAACAACAACTTTTGACTATGATGTTATTAAAAATAGACTTAGAGAAGTTGCATTTCTTAACAAAGGTATAAAGATTGAACTTTCCGATCAAAGACACGACAAAAAAGAACTTTTGCATTATGAAGGCGGTATTGTTGAGTTTGTTGAACAACTTAACCAAAACAAAACAACATTATTCCCAAAACCAATTTATATTGATGCAATAGCTCCAAAAGGCGAGGGAGAAATTGAAATTGCCTTCCAATATAATGACACATATAACGAAATAATTCATGGTTATGCAAACAACATTAACACCGAAGAAGGTGGAACACATGTTGATGGATTTAAAAAGGCATTAACCAAATTAATTAACGATTATGGTCATTCAGCAAAAATCATGAAAGAAAATGAAAAACTTTCTGGTGAAGATGTTCGTGAAGGTCTTACTGCTGTTATTAGTGTTAAACTTCAAGAACCTCAATTTGAAGGACAAACAAAAACCAAACTTGGAAACAGCTTTATGTCTGCAGCAGTTGCAAAAGCTGTAACTGAAGGATTTGGAACATATTTGGAAGAAAATCCAAATGATGCAAAAGAACTTATCATGCGTTCTATCACAGCTCAAAGAGCAAGAGAAGCAGCAAGACTTGCAAGAGAAAATGCAAGAAGAAAAACTGCAATGGACAGCATGGCTCTTCCTGGCAAACTTGCAGATTGTCAAGAAGCAGACCCTAGCAAGTGTGAAATATACATTGTCGAAGGTGATAGTGCGGGTGGAACAGCAAAAACAGGAAGAGACAGAAGATTCCAAGCAATTCTTCCACTTCGTGGTAAAATTCTTAATGTTGAAAAAGCAAGACTTAACAGAGTTTTGGAAAGTGCTGAAATTAAAAATATGATAACAGCCTTTGGCGCTGGTGTTGGCAGTGAGTTTGATGAAAGCAAACTCCGTTATCATAAAATTATTTGTATGACCGATGCCGATGTCGATGGTGCACACATAAGAATTTTGCTTCTTACATTCTTCTTCAGATATATGCGTCCACTTATTGAAAAAGGATATGTATATTCTGCAATGCCTCCACTATACAGAATCACAAAAGGTAAACAAGTTTACTACTGTTATAGTGAAGAAGAAAAAGATAAACTTACAGAAGAAATAGGAACAAAAGGTGTAGAGTTCCAAAGATATAAAGGTCTTGGAGAAATGGATGCTGAACAACTTTGGACAACAACCATGAGCCCAGAACACAGAACTCTCATGAAAATCAGCATGAAAGACGCAATAGAAGCTGATGCAACATTTAGTCTTCTTATGGGCGAAGATGCAGACCCAAGAAGACAATTTATTGCTGATAATGCACACCTTGTTACTAATTTGGATATATAGGAGAAAAAGATGGCAAAAAAACACGATTATTCAGCAGAATATGAGCAACTTGTTGATAACACAAAATATATCGACAGAGAAATTAATGAAGAGCTTAAAGATTCGTTTTTAGCATATGCAATGGCAGTTAATGTAAGCCGTGCAATTCCTGATGTAAGAGATGGACTTAAGCCTGTTCATCGTCGCATACTTTACGATATGAATGAAATTTCAATGACATACGACAAGCCACATAAAAAATGTGCTCGTATTGTTGGTGATGTGCTTGGTAAATATCACCCACATGGAGATAGCTCAGTTTATGGCGCTCTTGTTCGTTTGGGTCAAGACTTCTCAATTCGTTATCCACTTATTGATGGACACGGAAACTTTGGTAGTGTGGATGGTGATCCTCCAGCTGCTTACCGTTACACAGAGGCAAGACTTTCTAAAATAGCAAATGAAATGCTTAGAGATATCGACAAAGAAACTGTTGATTACACTCCAAACTTTGATGGAGATTATATGGAACCAACAGTTCTTCCAAGCCGTTTTCCTAACCTTCTTGTTAATGGTTCAGATGGTATTGCCGTTGGTATGGCAACAAACATTCCTCCTCACAACTTAAGAGAAGTTACAAATGCAATCATTGCACAAATTCACAACCCAGAAATTTCAATTGAAGAACTTATTGAATATGTTCCTGGCCCTGATTATCCAACCGGAGGCATTATCCTTGGAAAAGAAGGATTGAAAAATGCTTATGTAACAGGTAAAGGTAATGTTGTTGTTCGTGCAAAAACTCACTATGAAGTTGCTGGTGACAGAGACAGAATTATTGTTGATGAAATTCCTTATCAAGTTAACAAAGCAGAACTTATAACATATATTGCAAACCTTGTTAAAGATAAACGTATTGACGGAATTTCGTTTATTCGTGATGAATCAGACCGTAAAGGTATGAGAGTTGTTATTGATGTTAAACAAGGATTCCAAAAAGAAATTGTTTTGAATATGCTTTTCAAACAAACATCACTTCAAACATCTTATGGAATCACATTCTTGGCACTCGCTGATGGAACTCCAAAAATCCTTAACTTAAAACAAATGCTCGCATATTATATTGCTCACCAAGAACAAGTTATAACAAGAAGAACTCGTTATGACCTTGCAAAAGCAGAAGAAAGAGCTCACATTTTGGAAGGACTCGTTACTGCTCTTGCAAATATTGATGAAGTTATTAAAATTATTAAAGCTTCTGCAGATAGACAAGATGCAAGCACAAAACTTCAAGAAGCATTCTTGCTTTCTGATAAACAAGCTGGAGCAATTCTTGATATGCGTCTTCAAAGACTTACTAACCTAGAAGTTGAAAAACTTAAAGAAGAACTTGAAGAACTTCACAGACTTATTATTGAATATAAAGAAATTCTTGCAGACGAAAATAAAGTTAAAGAAATTATCGTTAAAGAACTTTCTGAAATTGCAGATAAATATGGTGATGATAGAAGAAGTGAAATATCAACAAATGTTTCAAACATTTCAATTGAAGATTTGATTGAAAAAGAAGACGTTGTTATTTCTATGACACACTTTGGATACATTAAACGTATTCCAGTTAGTGAATATCGCGCACAAGCTCGTGGTGGCATGGGTTCAACTGGTCACAAACCAAAAGAAGAAGACTTTGTTGAAAAAATGTTCATTTCTAACACTCATGACACAATAATGTTCTTTACAAACTTCGGAAAAGTTTACACTCTTAAAGGCTATGACATTCCAGAAGGACAAAAGACAGCGCGTGGTAGAGCAATGGTTAACCTTTTGAACCTTGAAGAAGGTGAAAAAGTAACAACAATGCTTGCACAAGATATTATGGAAGAAGGATTCTTGGTTATTGCAACTAAGAGTGGCATGATTAAGAAAACTGACGTTGCAGAATACAAAAACATTCGTAAAAATGGTAAAATTGCAATTGCTCTTGCCGAAGGTGATGAACTTCTTGCTGTTGAATACACAACAGGAAACAGTGATATCATGGTTGCAAGTGCTGATGGCAAAGTTATTAGATTTAGCGAACAAGATTGTCGCCCACTTTCTCGTGACACAATGGGTGTTCGTGCAATTGACTTAGCTGAAAATGACTACTTGGTTGATATGATTGTTCTTCGTGAAGGAACACAAATCTTGACAATAACTGAAAATGGTTACGGAAAACGCAGTGAACAAACAGAATATCGTCAACAAAACCGTCGTGGTAAAGGTGTTAAAGCCGGCATATTTAACGACAAAACAGGCCGTTTGGTTGGTCTCAAACAAGTTGTTGATGAAGAAGACGTAATGCTTATTACAAACAATGGTATTGTTATAAGAACTCCAGCTGATTCAATTAGCGTGATTGGAAGAGACACAGTTGGTGTTAAAGTTATGAACGTTCACGGAAAAGATAAAGTTGTTGGCTTTGCAATTGCAGATAAGATTGCAGAAGACCAAACTGATGAAAGCGACTTGGAACCAATTAATATTGATGAAGAACTTTCAACCGAAGGTGAATAAAACAAAAAAGATGCTAAAATTTAGCATCTTTTTTATTTATTTAATATGATATCAAATTCACATTTGTTATATTTTTCTTTACACTTTTTACACAAATGAACATTTTTTGTTCTGCAATATAATGCTATTGCAGGGTATTTAACTTTTTTATTACATAGTGCACATTTTTCCATACAAATTATATATCACTAAATTTAGTGAATGTCAAGAATAAATCACTATATTTAGTGTAAATATATAGTATGAATACATTTGGAAAGAATTTAAAAAGTATAAGAACATCTCAAGGGCTAAGTCAATTTCAATTGGCTAAACTTATAGGAACAACGCCGCAGAGAATTAGTGAGTGGGAAACTGATAAGGTTGAACCAGGTTTAACTTATATTATTAAAATAATGAAAGCTCTTGACATTGGTTTTGAAGAATTAATTGATGGAATAAACAAATAAAAAAAGCGAAAGACTGACTTAATTATTTTTGGTGGAAAAGTTAGTTTTTCGCTT
>CAMOCH010000027.1 GCA_946610655.1 uncultured Clostridia bacterium | reverse complement strand
TCATTTTCAAGTTCAATACCAATAGCATTTTTACCAGGAATTGGAGCTTCAATTCTAATTTGACTTCTTGATTCAAGAGCCATAGAAATATTTGATGCAATTGATGTAACTTTTGTTGTTGAAACACCTGCAGGAAGACTCATTTCATATCTTGTAACCTTTGGTCCACGAACAACATTGATAACTTTTGCACCAATATCAAATTCGTTCATAACTTTTTCAAGAGCTGCAGATTTTCTTCTGTATTCTTCACTATAGTCGGCATTGTCTTCTTTATAAACTTTAAATGTTGAAATAGGAATTCCGTTATATCTAATTGGAGCCATTCCCATTTGTTTGCCTTGAGGTTTTTCTTGTTTTGCTACAGGTTCTGGCTTAATTGTTTGAGAAAAATCAATTTTTGCAGGCTTAGCAACATCTTCAATGTCTCTAAAACCATTATTTCTGCTATCTAAATTAACAGAATTATTCATTCTGTCAGGGGTTCTAGATAAACGTCCTCTGTCAGACATAGTATCTGCGCCAATTGGTTTAATAGAAAAATCGTTATCATCATCTGCACTATTTAAATCAACATTGATTGATGATGTATCTCTAGCATTTCTATCAAATCTGCTTAATCTATCATTTTGAGGTTCAGGCGCAATTCTTGATTGTGGTTGTCTTCCACCAAATAATGTAGAAATACTATCTTCTTTTTCATTGTTTTCTTCGGAAATATTGTTTTCTTCACGATAATTGCGCATAAACATGTCTCTTTGTCTATCATTTTGCATGGTAACATCAGGGACATCTTGTGGCCCAAACAACATTTCTCTTGCAGACTTAACTCTTGTTGTGTCACTATTATTTGAGTTATTTAAGTCCATATCATAATATCTGTTAGTGCTTTGATTTGAAGAGAAAATTCCATTCGATTTTGTTTCAAAATCTTTATCCAAATTATCACTGGTATCAAAAACATCAGAAAATTCGGTAGATTCTATGTTTGAAGCAGAATTGATTGGTTCTTCTGTTGTTGCTTGAGAAGCAGTTCTGTCTTCTTCTGGAATAATGAATTGATTTTTTGGTCTTTCTGGAAGACGTTTTTTCTTGCGTCTTTTTGCTGTGTTAGAAATAAGGTGGTCAAGAACAAGCCCAGCAAATAATGAAAATAATATAACTAGTATGCAGTAAACACCAATAATTCCAACAACTGCTTTAATAAAATAAGTGAAAATACCAATAAATGCACCACCAACAGTGGCACCATCAGTCAAATTATAGCAATAAGACAAATATTTTATATAATCATCAAATCTATAACAATTTGCAAGTGCTTGGTTTGTGAAAATTGTGTGTAGTATTGCAACCAAGAAAAACATTGTAAGGACGACTCTTACAGTAAATTTTCTGGTATAGAAAAATTTTAAGCCCATTGCGTTGCCAATGCCAAGAAGCAACATAACAAGCAAATAAACATACCAAACAATACCAAAAATTCCCATAAAGAAATTTGTGGTTACAAAATTTGGAATTATAGATAAAATAAATAAAGACAAAGAAAGACCAATGAGAATAAATCCCATTATCTTTTTTGCCTTATTTTGTTTTAAATCATTAGCCAATGTATTATTCCCCTATTTTACTAAATCTTCATAAGATAAGCTGATAGGATGACCTAAGTAGCTTACAAACATTTTTCTTAAATCAAAGGTTTCAACAATATATTTGTTTGCATCTTTGCTTGTGAGCATTTCAATTTTAAGCTTTTCACTTGAATTATTAAATGAACGTTTGCAAAGAGCAAGCTCTCTTGCAGAAATATATGATTGTTCCAAAACATCTTCGCATTTGTGCATAAAGTTTGTAATATAAATATTTTTTTCAAGTTCAAATTCTTGATCGCCAACTGCTTCTTCCATTGTAAGCTCTTTAATTGCTCTTACAAAGTTTTTAAGGTATGATTCAACATATTCGTTATCAACAGCAATTTCAAAAACAATCTTACCATTGTTAGAATAGTTTGTTGTTTTTAAATCAACAATATTGAAATATGGTGAAGAAATTTTTAAAGATTTTCTTATTTTTTTAAGAATAATTGGCTCTAACACCATTGGTAAATATTTTTTAGGATTTTTATAGCTATATGTTGGAAAGGCAATTGCAATTCTGCTTTGATTAAGTCTTTTGTTTCTTGTTCTTAGAGATCCAGCATATTCTTCAACTTCAGAAGTAAATTTAATTTTGTGATATTCTCCATCTTCTGGAAGTTTATCAGCAAAGAATTCTTTTATTGTTTCATACATTTCATCGGTTTCAAAATTGCCAGTAACAGAAATAACTGTGTTTTTTGGTGTGACAATTCTTTTCCAGTATTCTTCAGCAACTTCATTATTGAATCTTGCTGCGGTGATTGAAGACCCATATTTTGGGTTTGCAAGTCCTGTTCTATAGAAAAGGTTTTGGTTTACACTCTTTTCCAAGTTGTATGCATGATTTTCTTGAAGTCTTTCAATATCAATAAGCATTTCATTTTTAACTTTTTCTGAAATAAGTTTATCAAAATCATAGTTAAAAACAATATCAGACAAAAGTTCAACAGCAAAATTAAGTGTTTCGCTTGGACAAAGTGCACTGATCACAATGCCTTCACTTTCTGCTTGTGTTTTCAATATAATTCCGTTAAGTTTTGCATAGTTAGACAAAGCTTCAACTGTTGGGTAGTTTTTTGTTCCAGTTAGGAGTAATCTAGAAACATATTCACTAATACCCGATAAATTATTTTTTTCTGTGCCAGAACCACCATTCACTTGCACAACAATTGCAGAAACTTGAGAATCAATTCTCTCATTACAAATTGCTTTCATTCCATTTTCATATGTAAAAATTGCCATTTTCTTACCTCTAAATAAAATTTCTATACATAATATAGCACAAAAAAATCTGCCAATGCTAGCAGATTTGCATATATTTTATAAAAAATATTAAGTTTTTTACATTTTTAATAAACAAAATTAAGCAAAATTTAAGAAATTGTATCCGAAACAGTTGTAACAAGCAAATTTTTTGATTTTACATAAGGAATAATCTCTTTCAATGCTTCAACGGTTTTTTCTTTTGGATGCATCAAAATTAGGTCTCCTCCTTTAATTCCATTAATTGCTCTATTATATATAAGCTCTGTGTTTTGGTCTCGCCAATCTATGGTGTCTCTTGTCCACATTATAGTTGTGTATCCAAGGCTGTCAGCAGCTGTCACTGTATATTTATTATATGAACCCCCCGGGGGTGCAAAAAGTGTTATGTTATAACCAATTGCATCATAAACAAGTTTGTGGGTTTTTTGCATTTCCAAAAGATTTTGGTCATAAGATAATTTTTCATGCTCTTTATGTGAATAGCCATGACTTGCAATCTCGTGACCTTCATCATAAATTTGTTTTAAAACATCTGGATATTTTTCAACCCAAACCCCACCCACAAAAAATGTGCACTTAACATTTTCATCTTTAAGTATTTTTAAAATTGGTTCAATATACTCTGTTCCCCAATATACATTTATCATTAGGCTAACTTTGTTACTTTCTGTGTTGCCTGCATAAACGCAGCCATTAATAATGTTGTTTGATTTTATTGCCTTTGGCTCAGCAAAAGCAAAAACTCCAATAAATACAATTAAAAATGCAATAACAGCATTTGTTAAAATTGATAAAATAATATGTCCTTTTTTCATGGTATATTATATGATTTATGGTTTTAAATGATAACAAAAAAACACGGATATTTACCGTGTTTTTTTTATTGCTTGATTATAATTTTTTAATAAGTTTAAGGTCAACTCTACCTTTTTCGTCAATTTTGATAACTTCAACTTCAACTCTGTCACCAATTTTAACAACATCTTCAACTCTTTCAACTCTCTTTGAAGAAAGTTTAGAAATGTGAATCATTCCATCGCATGTGCTAGTAATTTCAACAAATGCACCAAATTGCATAATGCGAACAACAGTTCCTGTGTATCTTTCTCCAAGTTCTGGAACAAACACAAGGTCTTCGATGATTTGTCTTGCTTGAACGCATTTTGCTTCGTCGCTAGAAGCTATCATAACTGTGCCGTCGTCATCAATATCAATTTTAACACCAGTCTCTTCAATAATTTTATTGATAGTTTTTCCGCCAGAACCAATAACTTCACCAATTTTTTCTGGATTAATCTTAAAGCTGATAATCTTTGGAGCATATTTGCTAAGGTGATTTCTGCTTGTTGGAATTGTTTCAAGCATTTTTTCCATAATAAAGAGTCTGCCTTTTCTTGCTTGCTCAAGTGCAGTTGTAAGAATTTGTTTATCAATTCCTTTAATCTTTATATCCATTTGAATTGCAGTAATTCCTTCGGTTGTTCCTGTAACTTTAAAGTCCATATCACCAAGGAAGTCTTCAATACCTTGAATATCAGTAAGAACTGCAACTTTGCCAGATTCTTCATCTTTAATAAGGCCCATTGCAACACCAGCAACAGGAGCTTTAATTGGAACGCCTGCATCCATAAGAGAAAGTGTGCTTGCGCATGTGCTTGCCATTGATGATGAACCGTTGCTTGCAAGAACTTCACTAACAAGTCTTAATGCATATGGGAATTCTTCTTCTGAAGGAATAACTGGCTCAAGTGCACGTTCTGCAAGAGCACCATGACCAATTTCTCTTCTTCCAGGAGATTTAAGTCCTCTTGCTTCACCGGTTGCATAAGCAGGCATGTTATAGTGATGAATATATCTCTTATATTCTTCACCATCAAGCCCATCAAGTTTTTGAACTTCGCTGATTGTTCCAAGAGTAAGAGCGTTCATAACTTGAGTTTGTCCACGAGTGAACACACTTGAACCATGAACTCTTGGAAGAACTCCAACTTCACACCAAATTGGACGAATTTCGTCTGTTTTTCTTCCGTCAGGACGAATACCTTTATTTATAATTTGTGCACGAACTTTTTCTTTCTTCATTTTGTAAAGAGTGTCGCTAATTTCTCTTTCTCTCTCTGGGAAGATTTCGGCAAAATGCTCAAGGGTTTCTGCTTCAACAGCATCAACGTTTTCTTGACGCATAACTCTGTCTTTTGTTACTTTAAGAGCTTCATCAAGTTTTTTGTCTGCATATTTGCGAACTGCAGCTTCAACATCTTCACCAATATGATAAAGTTCAATTTCTTTTTTAGGTTTACCAACTTCTTTTTGGATTTTTTCAATAAATGCAACAATTTTCTTAATCCATTCGTGAGCGAACATAATTGCATCAAGCATGTCTTCTTCTGTTACAATGTTTGCACCAGCTTCAACCATCATAATGGCATCTTTTGTTCCAGAAACAGTAACGTGCATTGTGCTCTTTTCACATTCTTCAACAGTTGGGTTAATAATATATTTGCCATCAACTTTTCCAACCACAACGCTTCCGGTTGGTCCTGCAAAAGGAATATCAGAAATTGTAAGAGCCACAGAGCTACCAATCATTGCAAGTGGTTCTGGAGCAAAATCTGGGTCAACAGAAAGTGCTGTTGCAACAACAGTAACATCATTAAAGAATCCTTTTGGGAAAAGTGGACGAATTGGTCTATCGATAAGGCGGCTTGTTAAAATTGCTTTATCGCTTGCTCTTCCTTCACGTTTTTTAAATCCACCAGGAATTTTACCAACTGAATACATTTTTTCCTCAAAATCTACAGTAAGTGGAAAGAAGTCTTGTCCTTCTTTTGGTTCATCACTCATACAAGTGTTAACCATAACCATGGTTTCACCACTTTTAACAATACAAGAACCATTTGCAAATTCTGCATATTTGCCAATACGAACTTCAAGTTCTTTTCCAGCAAGGTCCATTTTAAAAATACTTTCTTTCATTTTTTTCTCCTTAAACTATACAAAAAGGGAGCAGAAAAAACATTCTCTCCCCCTTTGATTATAAACTATTTTCTAATACCAAGTTTTTCAATTAAAGCTCTGTAACCTTCAAGATTTGTGTCTTTGAGATATTTCAAAAGACCTTTTCTTTTACCAACAAGTTGCATAAGTCCACGACGTGAGTGGTTATCTTGCTTGTTTTCTTTAAGGTGCTCTGTAAGATGGTTGATTCTTTCGGTTAAAAGTGCGATTTGAACTTCTGGTGAACCAGTGTCCTTTCCATCACGAGCATAAGCAGCAATAATTTCAGCTTTTCTTTCTTTTGTCATTTTCTTTCCTCCATGTTTATTCGCCATAAATCAAAGTAAACCGCTGGAAAAACGCGCATCCCCTTGAAATAGGTCGCTTGTATAATATCATAAAGTTTTGTTTTTGTAAACAGTTTTTTATATTTTATCCAATATTTTTTCTAGAAATTGTTTCAATATATGGTGCATCAACAGAAACTAGTTTAATAAATTTATCAAGTTCTGTTTTATTTGCAACTTTAATGTGAAGAGTAACTTCAAATTTTTCGCCAAAGTTTTGTGCTGTTATTCCCAAAAATGGCATCTTGGTTTTATAAATATTTGTGAGCATTTTGCTGAGCATACCCTCTTCATCTTTTCCTGTTATGTGAAGGTTAACATCATATAATTTTTTAATTTTATTGTTCCAATTTGCTTTGAAATATCTATCTTCACCAATAAGTTTAATGTTTTTGCACTCTATTGTGTGAATGCTATAAAGCCCATCTTTGTTGGTTGTTGCAACAATGTTGTCACCAGGAACCGGATTGCAACAATGAGAAAGTTTGTAATTTGTTACAGTGTTTCCTTCAACCAAAATTGGGCAATTTTCGGCAAGCTCTGCATCTTCTTTTTGGTTTTGAATTTTTGTTTGAATAGGTTTTATTATTTGGTTAACGGTCACACCTTTGTAGCCAATTGATGCAAACATGTCATCAGTTGATTCAAAATTAAATTTTTCTTTTAAAATTTTAAAGTTATTTTCGTCAATAATGTCACCGATAGTAAGCCCTACTTTTTTTGTTTCCTCTTCCAAAATTTTCTTACCAAAAACAATATTTTCTGGAGTTGTTTCTTTTCTAAAAAACAGTCTTATGTTGTATCTTGCATTTTGGCTGACTGCAACATTAATCCAATCTCTGCTTGGACCTTTGCTATCGCTGCTTTTAATAATTTCAACAACATCACCAGTTTCAAGTTTTGTTCCAAGAGAAACTTTTTTGCCATTAATTTTTGCAGCAACACACTTGTGACCAAGTTCTGTGTGAATTGCATATGCAAAGTCAATTGGTGTTGAGCCTTCTGGCAAACTGATTGGTTTATACTTTGGTGTAAACACCCAAATTTCTGCAGACGAAAAGTCCATTTGAATTGCTTTAACAAAGTTTTTACTATCTGTTATTTGCATTTCAGACTCAATAAGGTTTTTAACCCAGTCAAGTTTACCTTGAAGCATATATGCTTTGTCTGATGCTCCCTTATAATTCCAGTGAGCAGCAATTCCATATTCACAGTAATCATGCATTTCATAGGTTCTTATTTGAACCTCAAAAGGTGTTCCATCAGATGTGATAAGTGTTGTGTGCAAACTTTGGTATCCATTTGGTTTTGGGTCAGCAATATAATCTTTGATTCTTCCAGGAACAGGACGATATTTTTGATGAATTGCGCCAAGCACTTTATAGCAATCATCAACATTATCAACAAGAATTCTAAATGCAATAATATCGTAAATTTTTTCTGTACCACGTTTTTGGAATTTTTTATAAAGACTATAGAAATTTTTGAATCTATATGTCACTTTGCCTTTAATTTCTTGCTCTCTTAAAACATATTCAAGCACACCAGCAATCTTTTGCATGGTTTCTTGCCATTTATCATACTTTTTATTAAGTTCTGCTTCAAGAATAGAATATTCGTCTGGATTTAATGTTTTAAAGCATAAGTCATCAAGTTCTCCTTGCATTCTAGATAATCCAAGTCTTTCGGCAAGTCCAGAAAAAACATCTCTTGTTTCGCTGGCATATTTAAGTTGTTTTTCTTTTGTCATGTATTCAATTGTTCTCATGTTATGAAGTCTATCAGCAAGTTTAATCAAAATAACTCTGATATCTTTTCCCATGGTAACAATCAATCTTCTTAAAGATTCACTTTCATCAACAGTATCTTTTCTATATTTAATTTCATTGATTTTTTCAAGACCTTTAACAAGTTCTGCAACGTCTTCTCCAATTTCACGTTCAACGTCTTTAACAGAAACTTTTGAAGTTCTTGTTACGTCATGCAAAAGGCCACCACAAATGGTGTCAACATCCATATGCATTTTTGCAAGAATATATGCAACTCCAACGCAGTGATTAATCCAATCTTCACCACTGAGCCTTTTTTCTCCCTCATTTGCATAAACAGCAAGTTTATATGCTTGCTCCACTTTTCTACTTTCAAATAATTCGTAATTTTCTCTTATATATTTTAAAAAATCTTCTTTCATAATACCTTGTTAAACTCGTTATATAATTTTGATTGATTTAAATCACTTTTTGCCCCATCGACTGTTTTTATTTCTGGATTTATAAAATCAGAAATTTCAATAACTCCAATTTCATAAAAAACAAGAAGTGCGAATATCATTTGGCAAACGTTGATATTATTATCATTACAATAATAGCATAAGTTTTCGGCATATTCAATAATATCGTTTGCAAAAATTTTATTTTGATTTGACTTAATTATTTTATAGCAAATGCCCATTAATTTTCTATTTACACAAATGTTTCTATCTTTTTTGAAAGAAACAACCAAATCATATACATTTGTGTGCTCATCAAAAAATAAATGTTCATTTTTGAGATTTGTCGTAAAGAATAAATAATTTTTATAACCATCATATCTTTGAGATATACCACTGCTTTTAACAACAATAACATTTTGTTTATTTATCATTGGGGTTGTTGAAATGGCATAATTATCAGCAATTTGCTTATTTGCAAGCAGAAGTTTTAAATCTTTTTCACTTTGACAAATTATCATTGTCCCAAAGCCAGATTTTGAAAGTTCTTCTGCTTTTTCAAAAAGTTCATGTTTTTGAAGATGATAGCATCCCACATTTTTTGCGTTTTGCATTGACAAAAATCTTGTTAAAATGCTGTTTGCATATGATATTTGGTAATTAAAATCATAACAGTCATCATCAAATTTAACACTCAAGAGTTTGCAACTTGCAGACCTTTTTCCTGCAAAATAATTAATGTCAAGGTCAACAAACAATTTCTTTTTACACTTGTTTTTAAGAAGTTCAATATATTGATATGATGAAAATGCAATAATTTGCTTGTTGTTTTTTGTGTGAAGTTTAAAATGCTTAAAATTTTTACCTTTCAATTTTTCACAAGCAAGACTGCCTTCTTTAAGCATAAACACAGGTTTTTCATTTTCGCAACCAAAAGGTTCAAGCATTTTTATTTGTTCAATAAACTTAAGATTTATATCTGCGTCTGAAATTTCAATATCATAGTTTTGGTCATGAGCTTTTTTGTTTATTAATCCATTGAGTTTTTGATTGAATATTTCTTTAAATTTATCAAAATTTTCTGGCAATATTTCAAGACCAATAGCCATTTTATGGCCACCAAAACGAATAAACAAATCACTCATTTCAAGAAGAATTGAATGTATGTCAACATTATCAACACTTCTGCCACTGCCTTTAAGTGTTCCGTCATTTGTTCTTGTGAAAATTATTGATGGAACATTATAGTCATGACAAATTCTGCTTGCAAGAATTCCAAGAACGCCTTGATGAAAATCACCATTGATTAATATTGCATTTGAGTTAAGTAAATCAATTTCTTTAAGCTTTTCTTGAATTATTGCGTTGCCTTGACTAATTTCACTTAATCTTTTTTCATTATCCTCATTAATATTTTCGTAGAGTTCTTCAAGTTTTGCCGCATCTGTTTCAATCAAAAAGTCAAGAACTTTTTTGCCATTATCCATTCTTCCACTTGCATTGAGTCTTGGAACAATTTTAAAAGAAATATCTTCACTTGTGATATTTGATAGGTTTAATTTTTCTAACAAAAATTTAATTGATGGCAAACAATCACCATTATTAATTTTTTCCAAACCAAATTTGGAATAAATTCTATTTTCACCAATAAGTGGAACAATGTCACCAATTGTTGCAATTGCACAAATATCAAGATATTTTTCAACGAATTTTTTATTTTCAAGAGCTTCAACAAGTTTTAGTGCAACACCTGCTCCACAAAGCCCATTAAAATCATAATTTTGATTTGGAATTTTTGCATCAATAACAATGCAATCAGGAATTTCTTCTGCTGGTTCGTGGTGGTCAGTCACAATAACGTCAATTCCCCTGCTTTTAAGCTCTTCAACTTCTTTAACGGCAGTAACTCCAAGATCAACAGTAATGAGCAAATCTGGCTTGGATTTTGAGCATATATCATCAATGGTTTCTGTGCTTAAACCATATCCATCATCAAATCTATTAGGAATGTATGCATCAACTCGTGCATTTTTTTCTTTTAAGTATAAAACCAATATGCTAGCCGCTGAAATACCATCGCAATCATAGTCACCAAATATTAATATTTTTTTATTATTGCTGATTGCCGCTTTAATTTTTTCGACAGCTTCTTTCATTCCATTTAAATCATATGGGTTAAGAGTTTTTGATAATTTTGGATATAAAAACTCTTCTATGCCACTATTTGACATACCTCTTGACAATAGAAAATCAGTTATCCTTTTATCTAAATTAATTTTCAT
>CAMOCH010000026.1 GCA_946610655.1 uncultured Clostridia bacterium | reverse complement strand
TATTATAAGCACCATTGCTCCACTTCAATATGCATTTTCTATTGCACCACTAACACTTATTCAATGGATAATTGTTATGTTATGCAGTTTATCAATTGTGCCAATAACAGAAATTTGTAAATTTATTGTTAATCACACACCAAAAAAGAAAAAAATTGCAAAATCTCGAATAAAAAGTATGAGAAAAGCTGCTTAAAGCATATGAATTTGCAATAATACGCATATATAAATCTTTGCAGAATAAATTATTGACAAATATAAAAGCTGTGTTATACTATGCGTGTTAGTTACTTAGGAGAAAAGTATTTATGAAAAATAAATATATTATTAAATCAAACGACGTAAAACAATTTCTCAAAGAAATGGGTTACGATTGGAACGGCAAGGTTTACACCTACGTTGATGAAAAAAATGAATATGTTCAAGTTAAACCAATTTTTAATAATGAACCATTGTTTTACGAAATAGAAGATTTTAAAAACAATTTTGGTCTTTTGAAACTTGAAGTATCCCCAGATGCATTTGCCATAATTCACTACAACCCAGTCACACAACAAGATCTTCCAAAAGATTATAGTCACTCTGCTGCTTGGGTACTTCATCAGTTTATAAATAATAAAGATACATATGGACCATACATTAAAGATTTTGCAAAAAATACTCTTAAAGAAGTTGAAAGAGACAAATTTAATATGACAGTTGTGGAATATAATTTCAGAGTTAATTATCTTAAAAACATAATCAACTTAACAAAAGAAAATCAAGACTATTTTGCATCAGAATATATCAACAACTAAAATCAAAACACGGCAATATTTGTCGTGTTTTATTTATATAATAATTTATTTATGCCCGGCTACACACCGGCAAATTCTTGTTATTACACCTTACGAAACAAGTTCGGCAATGCTTCGCATACAGGGGCATTTCTATCGATATGCCCCAAATAAGAATTTGCGAGTTGGTGGTGCGCTGCACATATTTTTTACACAATAAAAAAAATTTTTATCTCCACCAACTTTTATTCCTTATAAAAGCCCAAAGTTGGGCTTTTGAAAGTTGTTTGCAAATAAAAAAAGAGAATAAATCTCTCTTTTTATTGGTAGGAACAAGTGGACTCGAACCACCGACCCCCACCTTATCAGGGTGGTGCTCTAACCATCTGAGCTATGTTCCTAAATATGGTGGAGATAAGCGGATTCGAACCGCTGACCCCCTGCTTGCAAGGCAGGTGCTCTAGCCAGCTGAGCTATACCCCCAAGGACAGATGCATTTTTACAAATGCGAATATATAATAACAAAGAAGACCAGTTTTGTCAATTGTTTTTTCAAAAATTATTATTTTATAAAAAATGAGCAATTTGCATTGCTCACTTTTGAATTTATTAATTATAAAGACATTTCTTCATTTCTGCTTTCCAAAGAATTTTTATAATTTTTATAATAGTTAATTTCAAGCTCATAAGAATAATCTAGTCTTCTTATTATTTGGTCATATTCGGCCTTTCTTGCTTCTCTTTCTTTAATCAAACTTTCAATTTTGTTTGAAACCCAATTTGTCAATTCTGGCAAATATTCTTTTTGATGTCTATCTAGTTGAAAATTTTGCCATTGTTGATCATATTCACGATCATCAACTCTAAATTCAAATTCTGAAATATTTAGGTTTATATCAAATTTTCTACTAATATCATCTATACTGTTTGCATCTGAGCATTTATAACTCATTTGTCTCAAAAAATCTTTAACATCTTGCATATCTACTCTATATTTTTTCATAATATTTCTCCTTATCGTATAAAGGATTATATCATAAATAATAACTTTGTCAATACCCAATTGCTAATTTTTTGCAGTTTTTTGCATATTTTTTTCAGCTATTAAGCGTTTTAAGTTGCTATCTACTAAAATTTTATTAGAATTTTCAATTTCTGTTAATGGCAATCGCATTACACTCGAGCAAAATTTAAACTTAGAAAGCACATATTTAATAACAATTGGATTACTTTCCAGCGACAAGCAATCTAAAAAATCAGAATACTTTTTAAACATTCTACTAGACTTTTCGATATTATGTGCAAAATTCTTTTGAACATTGACAAGTAAGTTAGGAAAAACGTTAGAAACAACCGAAATACACCCACTCGCCCCCAATTTCAAGTAGTCAAGAAACAAATTATCGTTTCCACAAAGCACTTTAAACCCATTTTTTGCAGTTTTTAAAACATTTTTTGCATAATCAACATCTCCAGTTGCATCTTTTAGTGCAATTATGTTTTTTATTTGTGACAATTTTGCCACAGTTTCTGGTAAAATACTGCATCCAGTTCTGCTAGGGACAGTATATAAACATATATTTTTTTGTGTCATAACAGCAATTTTTGAAAAATATTCAAACAGTCCACACTGAGTTGGCTTTACATAATATGGTGTACCTAGCAAGTATCCGTGAATTTGATATTTATCATATATTTTCAACGTTTTAATAGCTTCGTTCAAATTTGCACAAGAAATACCAACAATAATCTCTTTATTTTTCACATATTTAACTGCACACTTTATAATTTTGATTTTTTCACTTAAAGTCAAACTTTTTTCTTCTGCAGTGCTGCCCAAAATCACAACCCCGGTAATTTCGCTTTCACTTTGATATTTTAAAATTTTAATCAAACTTTCAAAATCAACTTTTTCATTTGCATTAAACGGTGTTACAACTGCCGTGTATATTCCTTCAAACATCACTCCTCCAATAAATCATTCAATTTTGCTAACTGGTTTTCAGCACTTTTTGAATATTTACTATCTAAATACAATACAATTTGATCATTTTTTACATAAATATCATAAAATTTCACGCTCTTAACCACATATTTTATTGATTTTTGCAGTTTTTGTATATCATTTGCAAAATTTATAGTAATTTTTGTTAGATTTTCTACATAATTTATATTTATACTTTGATTTTTAAATTCAAAAACCTGTGTTCCATTCAAATTTGGATTGCTGGATTGTTTACACACAATCTTTTTACTATAGCATTTAGCAAGATTATTAGCTGAACTCGCAAGAACTTTTGCACCAGCATCAGCCATTTTTTTCATATCTAAATAGTTTACGCTATTCAATTTTTTATAATTAAGTCTTTTGGGGTCTCCTTGATATATACCATCAAAATCTGAATATATCTCAACTTTGCAATCAAACGCAATACTTAAAGCCACAGCCGTTGTATCTGATCCACCACGACCAAGCGTAATGACCTCGTTTTTATCATTTAACCCTTGAAAGCCAGTCACAACAATCACATCATACGTTTCAAACTTGCTACTTATATAACTTTTATCAACCGATGTAATAACCCCAGAACCATGCTCACCTTTTGCACAAATACCAAGTTGAAAAGCATTTAGACTTATTGCTTTTACTCCTATGTTATCGAGCACCATAGCACAAATACTAGCACTTTGCATTTCTCCAGTTGAAATTAATGCGTCAATTTCTCTTTTATTTGTTGCTTCATAATTACTCGCAATTGACTCGAGCGTGTCAGTTGTGTTACCAATTGCAGAAACAACCATCAAAACTTTGTCTTTAATTACTCTATGTTTTACATATTCGCAAACTTTTATAATTTTTTCTTTTGTCCCTAGACTTTTGCCACCAAACTTTAAAACTACCATATCAACCATATTATATTAAAAACAAAAATAAAAAGTGCAAACTGTTTAGTTTTGCACTTTTTTATTATATATTTTATATTTTTTGCAATTTTAACATTATTATTATAGATTTTTGATAATTTTTGCGATTAATTCTTGTTTTTCTGCAGAAATTTGCAACTTTTCTATCTTTTCTTGCAGTTTACGCTTACCAATATCTGTAATATTATACAAAATCTCTTTATTATTGATTTTTGTTTGTGAAATATATCTTAAAAATTTTAGTTTCGACGCAAGCAACGCCAAATTACTTTTTGCCATATTCAATTTTTCACAAATTTGTTTTGGCTGGTTTATATTCATTTTATCTATTAAAAACAAAAATTTATAATCATTACTGAAACAACCAACATATTCATCAATAACAATTTTTGTTTTTATAAGTTTTTCTTCAAAACTTTCCATAATGCCTCGATATTAATAATTTTCTTTATATACTTCAAAATATGATTGTGGATGTGCGCAACATGGACACATTTCTGGAGCCATTGGTCCAACATGTTTATATCCACAGTTTCTACAAATCCAAACTGTATTTTGTGTGGCTTTTTTGAAAACCTCATTTTTAATCATGTTGTCACGCAAAGCTTTGTATCTTTCTTCATGTTCTTTTTCAATTTTTGCAACCATTCTAAATTTTGCAGCAAGTGTTTTAAAGCCTTCTTTTTCTGCTGTTTTTGCAAAATCTTCATACATGGTTGTCCATTCATAATTTTCACCAGAAGCAGCAGCAAGCAAGTTTTCTTCGGTTGTTCCAATTCCGTTTAATTCTTTAAACCACATTTTTGCATGTTCTTTTTCATTTCCTGCAGTTTCTTCAAAAATTGCTGCAATTTGTTCATAGCCTTCTTTTTTTGCTTTACTTGCAAAATATGTATATTTGTTTCTTGCTTGACTTTCTCCAGCAAATGCTGCCCACAAATTTTGTTCGGTTTTTGTTCCTTTTAATGATTTTTCCATAATAATTTCTCCTTGAAATTTAGTAACGTTATTATATCAAAATCTACTGTCTGCTAGCAACTATTTTTATAACCTTAGTCCTTTTGGAAACATATTTTTAAGTCTTGAATCAATAACTTTAACCCCACCAATTGGACATCCATTTACACAAACTACCCCGTAGCCATTTTTTAAACTTTCATTTTGTAATTCTTCACCATGTAAGTACTTTTGTAGAGATAAATCATCAAGGGTAAAATTAATTTTTTGCTTTGACAATTTTCCTAGTGCAGTAAAAACATTATGATGAACAACAAGTCTATTTTTTTCAATACTACCAACAGTCACTCCTGCGTTAATTATTGCAAGTTTTTGCATATTATCTAGCATTTTCTGCAAATTTTCATTAATAATACAGTAATTTCCACCTATTTTTGCGTATTTTAAATCAAAATCAAGATTGAAATTAGTTTTTAAAAATGCATCTAAAATACCCAATTCACTCTTGCCCATTTTGTATGTTTTGTATGGTCGCTTTTGAACAAACTCACCATCATTTTTTTTCATAACGCAAACAAATTGACCTTCTCCATCACTTAAAAAAGGATAAAACCTTCTGCATGATTTATTATCTAAAAATGTAGTATTGTTTTCAACCTCGTTTGGAACACTTTCAAATGAATAATCATAAGTTTTTGCAAACCAATTGCAAACATCTTCATCTTCAACCTTTGAAAAAGTGCAAGTTGAATAAACAATTTTGCCATTTGGTTTAAGCATTTTGTTCGCTTCGGCCAAAATTTCTTTTTGACGACGACTATTGCTTTCCAATCTTTCTTGTTTCCATTCCAAAATTGTGGATGGATCTTTTCTAAACATTCCTTCGCCACCACATGGAGCATCAACAAAAATATAGTCGAACATCGTTGGTAATTCTTGAGCAAGTTTTTCTGGAGTATTATTTGTTATTATAACATTAGTGTAACCCATTCTTTCAACATTGCTTTGCAAAATTTTTGCTCTTTTTGTTTCTATTTCATTAGAAACAATAACACCTTGACCTTTTAAAATTTCTGCAATTTGTCCAGTTTTTCCACCAGGCGCTGCACATAAATCTAACACTTTTATATCTTGCAAATTTTCTTCTTGAAGCTTACTCGCACAAACCGGCATCATACTTGATGGTTCTTGACTATAAACAAGCCCTGCAATATGGTATGGATGCTTGCCAATTTTTTCAGTTTTTGAAATATATCCATTGTTTGTATATGGAACTTTTTTAACAATTTCAAATTCTGATAAAATTGTTTCATCAGTTTTAATCTTGTCAAGTCTAATTCCACTAACAGGCTCTTGCTGCAAACTATTTATATATTTTTCGTAATCATCTTTTAGCAAAATTTGCATATTTTGCATATATTCATCAGGTAAATTCATAAATTCTCCTATGATGATATTGTATCAAAAAAATTGCATATTTGCACCTAATCTCACAAAAATATTTACAAACTTGACAAAAAGGTGTATAATTCGAATATATTATTATTCATAAGGAGTATTTTATTTATGTATCCCCCGAGGTTAATTTGTGCAACTAGTTTTACTGTTACTGACGGACTTAGCATTTTAGGAATTGTTTTATTACTAGTTTTATCAGCTTTTTTCTCTGCAAGTGAAACGGCTTTTACCACCGCAAACGCACTGAGAATTAAAAATTATGCTGATGAAAAAGTTAAAGGTGCAAGACGCGCACAATATGTTGTTGACAACTATGACAAAGCACTTGTCTGCTTGCTTGTTGGAAACAATTTGGTTAACATTGCCAGCACAACACTTTGTGCATATATGTTTAGTAAATTTATTATTAGCCCAACAATTGCAAACCTTTTAAACACTGTTATTATGACAATTGTGCTTCTTATTTTTGGAGAAATTTTGCCAAAAGCTTATGCAAAACATAACCCAGAGAAATTTGCTCTAAAAGTTAGCGGAATTATCTTTGTGTTTATGAAAGTTATATATGTTATCGCAATGCCATTTTATGGTTTGCAAAAATTGGTTTTAAGAAAGAAAACAACTCAGGAAGAACCAACCATAACAGAAGATGAATTTGAAAGCATTGTTGATACCATGGAAGAAGAAGGCGTCATCGACAGTGAAAACGCCGAAATGATTCAGGGCGTTTTGGATTTGTCGGAAAGAACTGTTCAATCAATTATGATTCCTAGAGTTGATATGGAAGCAATCCCTATTGATATAACAGTTGAAGAACTTAAGAAAAACTTTGTCGAAAACCAATACAGCCGTCTTCCTGTTTATGAAGATGATAAAGACAATATAATTGGTATTCTTAACCAAAAAGACTTTATTATAAGCGAATATAAAAATCAAGAATTTAATATTAAATCACTTATGACAGAACCTCTTAAAGTTCCAAAAAGCATGAAGATTGATGACCTTATTAAAATTATGCAAAAATCTCAAAAACATATTGCTATTGTTGTTGATGAGTATGGTGGAACAAGCGGACTAGTTACAATGGAAGACGCACTTGAAGAAGTTGTTGGTGAAATTTATGATGAACATGACGAAACAGAAAAAGAACCAATTGTAAAAATTGGCGAAAATAAATATAGTGTTAACCCAGACACCAGCGTTGAAGAATTGTTTGAATATCTTGAAATCGAGCATTTGCCAGAAACAATTTATCCAAATATTGGTGGGCTTATATACGAACAACTTGAACACGTTCCTCAAGTTGGAGACAAAGCAAGCATAACTGCTATTGATGACGTGCTAAACGAGCACAATGACTATGTTTCAATTGTGACCGAGCTTGAATTTGTTGTTGATAAGTGCGACGATGACAGAATAACAAATATCATACTTAATGTTAAACGCTTATCAAACGTTGAAGACAAACAATAACACATAAAACTCCACAAACAAAATAGTGGGGTTTTTGTTTTGAGTATTGACTTTTATATATTAAAGATATATAATTTTTTTGCTAGGAGAACAATTATGTATAACTTTATTGAACAATTTTTAAACAAAAACAAAGTTGTTTGTGATAGCGAAACAAAACAAAGAATTGATCGTGCAATAGATAGAAATAACAGCGCCACAATTAAATCAAACATCAATCTTTTGAAAGAAAACAATATTCCTGATGGTGTTATAGCGCGCCTTATTGCATTGCATCCATCAATTTTTATGCTTGAAAGCAACCCAAACAACAATAACTCAATTATATACAAATCAAAAATACTTGAAGAATACGGCATAAATTTAAGACAAGCAATGTTTTTGCTTCCAAACATTGTTGAAGCAGAATTATATGACGACAGCCCAGTTATGTTATCTCTTAAAGAACTTGAAGAGGTTTTTGAAGATAAACTTGTTGTTGGCAAGTTGCTTCTTTCATACCCTTGCATTGTTAATGTTGATCAGGCTAACCAAAATGACAACATTTCTGCAAGAATTAACTTTTGGAAAAAACAAGCAACACTTATTAATAAAGAGCAAAACAAATTTTTAATAAGAGTTGCTCCACTGCTTAGACTCAGTGTTGACCCAAACAAAGAAGACAGCGTTTATTCCTTATTTAAATATTATAAAGACACATTCTATTTAAGCGACATAGAATTGTTGAAACAAGTTTACAGCTTCCCTAACTTTGTCGGATTATCTCTTGACCCAACAAACCCAAACAGTGTTGACAAAAAGCTTGCAAAACTTCATGAAGTTGGCTTAACCAACGATGTGATTGGTCAAAATCTTAAAGTTCTTGGAGTGCCTGTTAACAAGGCAAAAGCAAGATATATAATTTGTAAAAACTTTGGAATGAAAGACAAAACCTTCCTTTCTGGAAGATTTATGATAAACGAAAGAAAATTATATGCCCGTGCAAAATTTTTACAAGACAACCCTGGATTTCCACCAAGTTTGATTGCCGCAACCGAAAACAAATTTCACAGAGAAACCAACTACTATACTTATGAAGAAAGCACGATTGATGGAAAAACTTATCCACCACTTTGCATAATTTATTCTTTTGATGAAAGCAAAATGCTAATAGAGCAAACACAATACAATTCAACACATCAAAACAAAATTTTGCTTGACCCTATTGAAATCGATGCAATAAAACCACGTATTTTTAGCCAAGATGAAGACGAAATTGCTGATGAATCTGTTAATAATTTGGAGTAATCTATGAACATTATAATGGACGAAAATCTTAAATATTATTTAAAGAGTTTAAATTTTGAAGACAACGACATATTGAACATGATAAAAACCACTCCTGCACTTCAAATAATTGATTATGACTATGCCTTAGAAAACATTTTGATTGTTGTTTCAAAGGGCTTCCCTATGGAAGATATAGATTCAATTGTTGCAATAAACCCAACATTTTTGGCAGAAGACCATAACGTTCTTAGACAAAAACTTTCAACTATTACAAATATTGAAGAAGAACTTAAAGCCGACCCATTTTTGATATAGAAAATTTACACCAACCCAAAACAAAGTTGGTGTTTTTTTTGATTAATTTTTGGGTATTGAATTATGTTAAATGCCATGTTATAATGGTTATAGAGGAAAATGCCTATGAACAGCAATAGCCATAAATTTGAAAAAACAATAATTGATTTTTTTAATATTTATGAAGAAAACTCATCTGATGATGAGCTTAATGTCACTATAAAAAAATTCTCAAAAAAATTAAAACCATTGGGATTTGTTGTTGATTATAAAAAGCTTAATCAAATTGTTGAAGAATTTGAGTATGACGCACTGGCAACTTGGCAAGCAATGGTTGATGAGTTTGTTAAAAATCTTGATACTGCACACTACATAAAAAACCCTCTTGAATATGCAATGAGAAAATTTCAAACCAAAGAAAAAGATGAAGAATTTTTGAACTGGGCACTAAATTGGAACAATAATTATTATGGCGACCAAGAACATAAAACCAATCAATTTTATATTCCAGAAAAGGCACTGCTCTCTTATACAAAATTTTTTATGTATAGAGCAAATGATGAAGAATTTAAAGTTTTACCAAAACTTTTTGACCACGCAGAAACATATGGAAACATGCCTTTTGATATAAAATTTCATCTTGAATTTTTAAGAAGAATGGTTTTGTCTTCAGCAGAAGAACAAGACAAATTTATTAAAGAAAGATATCCATATTTAGTAAAACTTGGTTTTAAAATAGACTCCAACGATCTTGATTATCACGGTTCTGTTAGAACCCAATTTAGATATATTATGGGAGCTATTGATTGGAAAGGTGGAATAGACATTCCACTTGCCAAAGGCCACCAAAATTGCAACACTTCAATTTTGCATGCTGCAGTTAAGAAACTCCCTGCAAGCAAACCACTTTTGGATTTTTTGTTGAAGTGCCCTGATGTTGATATTAATTTTAAAAGCAAAGATAAATGGCATTATGGTAGCCCTGATCCCTTATATTATGAAAATCCAACCAGTGGAAATACTGTTCTTCATCACCTTGCTAGAATATACTCATATACACACGATAAATTTATTGATGATTACTTTGATTTGTTTGTTAAAAAAGGCATAAACCTTGATGTTGTTGATGACCGTGGAGAGAGCGTTATTGCAACTGCCATTCATCATGGATATGCTCATGGGGTTGAGGTTTGCAAAGATTTAATCTATCCTGAAATTTTGCATGATATTGCAAAACTTGATGGAATAAGCGAATGGATTTCAATCAGCCCAAAGATTAGAGAAATTTTATATGAAAAATATCCATATATGACCGACAAAAACAACATGACATATCCCGAATTTTTGCAGTTTATTGATGAGCAAAATCTTTCACAAACATCTAAAAACACTTTATTAAATTATCCACAATTTTTGGATAAGTTAATAAAAATTGATTATAGCATATCCAATGACTTAAGCTTTTTGGTTAAATGGGATTATGAAGCTAACGATAGGGATTTTGAAGAAAAAGAGTTATTGCTAAGAAACCCTTGGATGCTAGCGCACCCAATTGAAGAAACTATTAAACTCAATAACGATTTTTCTGTTAAAGTATCATTTTTGAACGATTATTCACTAATGTCACGTGATTTTATTAAATGGAATGACTCAATTACAAAAACCAATCCAGATTTTATAAGTGCGTTAAAAATTTTAACTCAAAATAATTATAATGATTATATTGTAAAAAATAAAATTGAAGAAAAAAT
>CAMOCH010000025.1 GCA_946610655.1 uncultured Clostridia bacterium | reverse complement strand
ATTTTGCAAAGTTTTTTTTATTTATTTTGTTGCGATAACATGAATTTTGTTGCGGCCTGTTATATTTGTAAGTTCATTAAGTTCAAAATCGCAAAGCTTAACATTTTTGAAACCAACTTTTTTGAGCGCTTCAACAATACGTTCTGGATCAAATGATGTTTCAGTGTAGATTGTTGATGTTTTTTCATAGGTTAAACCAGATTTAACATAGTATACATAGTTAATGACAGTTTTTCCATGAATGTTTGATTGAACGGTTTCAACATAGTCTATGTCTTTGCCTTGTTCATAAACAGTGGTGTTCCAGTTTTCAAGGCGTTTTGGTGTGTTGAAATCGAACACAAGCATGCCGCTGTTATTTAATTGTTTATATGCATTTTTAAAGAATGTTTCCCATTCTGTAAATGTTTCCATATAGTTAACAAGGTCGTAGATGCAGGTGATAATGTCAAATTTTTCTTTAGTTTTAAAATCTTCAAGAGCATCGGTTAAAATAAATTCAATGTTTTGGTCAGCATAATTTTTTCTGTTGAAATCAACAAAAGCTTTGCTACCTTCGGTTCCCACGCATTTTATACCAGTTTTTTGCATTTCTGCCAAAAAGTTACCAGCTCCACAATAAACGTCGAGCACATTTTTTGGAGAAAGGTTATTCTTCTTTATGTAGTTTATAAGCTTTTTGCTAAACATATAGCTGAAATCTCCACCGAGATTATACCAAGCCTCAGCAAATTTATCGTTAAAAGATCTATCAATATGACTCATAATTAACTCCTTGGGTTGTCTTATTAAAATTAGTATATCACTAACAAAAACAAGTTGGCAACAAAATAAAACTTATTATATTTTTATTTTTATAAAATAAAAGTTGAATTTATCGAACAAATGTGCTAAAATATATGTATGAGAAAAATTTTGCACAGTGATTTAAATAATTTTTATGCTTCAGTTGAATGTTTGCTTAATCCAGACATTCGAGATTTTCCTGTTGTGGTTTGTGGCAGAGTGGAAGATAGACACGGGATAGTTCTTGCTAAAAATATGATAGCTAAAAAGGCCGGAATTAAAACAGGAATGGTTTTATATGAAGCAAGGGGACTTTGTCCAAATTTAAAGTGTGTTGAGGCGCATCATGACATTTATGCAAAGTATTCAAAAGCTGTGAAAGATATTTATAGGGAATATACCGACCGAGTCGAGAGTTTTGGCATTGATGAAGCGTGGATAGATATAACAAATTGCCATAAGCACGGTGGAGATGCATATAAAATTGCAGATGAAATAAGAAATCGTGTTAAAACCGAAATTGGGCTTACTGTTTCAATAGGTATAAGTTTTAACAAAGTGTTTGCAAAGCTTGGCTCAGACTTGAAAAAACCTGATGCAATAACCGAAATTTCTGTTGAAAACTATAAAGATTTGGTTTGGCCACTTCCTGTTGAAGATTTGCTTTTTGTTGGCAGAAAAACCAAAAAGAAGCTAAATAGTATGAATGTTAAAACAATTGGAGATTTAGCAAAATTTAGCAAACAAAGGTTGATGTTTAAGTTTGGCAAGGTTGGGGCAATGTTGCATGAATATGCAAATGGGCAAGATTCAGAGATTGTTCACACAAAAGAAGAACTAGATGATATTAAATCTGTTGGCAACAGCCTTACATTTTATAGAGATATAACCACCGACCAAGATGTTAAAGCGCTATTGATACTTCTTTCAGAAAGTGTGTGCAAAAGGATGCTTTCGTATGGGTATAAGTATGCAAATACAGTTTGCTTGGTTATTATGACAAGCGAACTGTCACACATTATTCGCACCAAAAAGATAAATGCAACAAATTTGGCAGAAGATTTTGCAAACGAAGCATATAAACTGTTTAAAAAATATTTTAAGTGGGGAATGGGTTATGTTGTTCGTGGACTTGGAGTTTCGGTGTGTGGATTTGTAAATCAAAAACAAATGTGTTTTGATGATTTAAATGAGAAGGCTGACAAGAAAAAGAATTTGCAAGATGCTGTTGAAAATTTAAGAAACAGGTTTGGAAGAAATATCATAAACAGGGCAATAATATACACAGATAAAAGGATGAAAAACTTAAATATTGTTGCTGACCACACTGAAAATATTGGCAGACAGTTGAAGCAGAGCGAGAATAGTGAAAGTGCGTTTTAGTCAGGTTTTATGGGATATTATGTGTGACATAACACATTAATTTGGAAGTTCAACCCACCAAAAATAGTCATTTAAAAACAAATATTTTTGGTGTCCACAAATTTTGCATGTATATCTTATTCCTTTGCCTCCACCTTTGGTGCTGGCACACTTTCTTTTGTCTAAAATTTTATCAATTTCAAATTTTCTTCCATCACTCCAAAAAATAGAAAGAGGAGTAACGTTTCCATCGGTGCTCATTTTGCAAATAACATCAACATATTGAATCATAATATTAATTGTTGCCCAGTTTAATATTTTTACGCACAAAAAAAGTGAGGCAGTAGCCTCACTTAATTTTTATTTATTGTTTTGTTCCACATTCAGGGCAGAATTTTGCTTTGCCAACATCTGCGCCACATTTTGAACATTTTCCTTTTGTTGCAAGTGGTTTTCCACATTCGCTACAAAATTTTGCATTTACACGGTTTTTTGCACCACATTCAGGACAGAATTTGCCGGGTTTTTCTTCTTTTTCTTCTGTTTTTGAAGTGTTTGCACTTCGTATTGATTCACGAATAACTTCTCCGAGTGCCATTCCTGTTCCAATACTAGCACCAACACCCCCATTTCCTGGATTTTTTGCTGCTTCACCAATTGCGTTTGCAGATTGATATTTCATATAAGTGTCCATTTTACCTTCAAGCACACCCATAGAAGAGCGAGTGTCAATTGCTTTTTCAACTGCTTCTGGAAAACTAATATTTTCAATAATAAGTTTAATGAGTTTCAAACCAAGTTTTTCAAATTCAGAAGAAACATTGTCTGTAACAACTTGGCTAAATTCGCTAAGGTTTCCTGCAATGTCAAGGGCAGAGATTTTGCTTTCTGCAATTGTGTCTGAAATGTTTGAAACAAGAATAGATTTAAGATATTGATTGATATCATCTGTTTCAAAAGAGCTGTTTGTTCCAAAAAGTTCTTTTAAAAAGGTTTCTGCGTTGTCAACTTTAAAAGAGTATGTGCCATAGCCACGAAGACGAATTGTGCCAAACTCTGAGTCACGCATAGTGATAGGGTTGCTTGTTCCCCATTTTTGATTTGTAAATTGTTTTGTGTTAACAAAAAATACATCTGCGAAGAATGGTGATTTAAAACCATATGGCCAAGCAAGAAGTGTTCCCAAAATTGGCAAATTGCTTGTGTGAAGAGTGTATGTTCCTGGTGTGAAAATATCTGCAATTTTTCCTTTGTTTAAAAAGATTGCAACTTGGCTTTCACGAACAGTAAGTTTGCTTCCAAAAACAATTTTTCTGCCGTCCATTGGATATTTATAAACAAGAGTGTCTTTGCTTGAATCTTGCCATTCAATTGCTTTAAGTACGTTAGTGCTAAAAAATCCCATAAAAAAACCTCCAAATAATTACTTACATTATACATTCATTTTTTCGAATTATCAACAAAAATAAAGCAGTATTCAAATTTTTTTACTAATATAATCATAATTGTTTGTTATAAGTTTTTCATTATGTTATAATTGAGTAGAATTTTGTAAAAAGGTAGTTTTTTATGGCTTATTCATATGACATAACAACAAGCAAAAAAGATAATAGGGCAAATGTTTGTCTTTTCTCTTGTCACATGATTCTTACAATTGTTGATTTGTTTATATCAACCTTTTTGGTTGCGTATATTTTTCAATATTGTGCAACAACATCAGAATATATTTTTGCCGTTGGCCAATTTTATATTTCTAATTATGCTTTTAATATTGTTGCAATTTGGCTAATTAGTTATATTGTTGAAAAAACCAATCGTGTTTGGATGTATCGCTTTAGTTTGGTTATAGAACTTGGAGTGGTGCTTGTGGCAATATTTATGGGAGAAAAAATTGCTGCTTTTGCATGGCTTGGTGGACTTATGCGTGGTGTGTTTGAATCTTTCTACTATTCAAGTTACAATGTTCTCAAACAAGAAATGGTTAGCAGAAAAAGTATGCAAAACTTTACAATTCTTTTGCAAGTAATTTCAAAGGTTGTAAACATTGTTGTGCCTGTTGTTCTTGGCGCACTTATTTCTGTTAGCACATATGCAAATATTGCCATATATATTGCTGTAATTTGTGTTATTCAAATTGCAATTTCTTTTGGAATAAAAGCTCACAGACCAGAAGGAAGCAAGTTAAGAATTATAGGTTATAATAAAGCGCTTACAGCCAATCCAAATGCAAAGCGCATTATGAGATTTGTGTATCTTGGTTGTTTACTATATGGGCTTAACACGTGTTTAAGTATTTTAGTGAATATTTGTGTTATGTTTCAATATGGTTCAACACTTAGTCTTGGTGCGATAACAAGTATTATTTCAATTGTCACAATGGTTGTTGTAATACTGGTTGGAAAGTTTACAAAAGTTGGCAAACGTTCTTGGCTGTTTATGGTAACAGCAGTGCTTCCTGTTATCGGGTCTTTGTCTTTCGCATTGATGCCAAGCAAGGTTACACTTATTATATTAAACTTGTGCACAAGTATTGCGGCAGTCGTATATGGCTCAGTGTTTGATTTATACAGAAATGGAAATCTTAAAGAACTTGGTATGTATGAGCAAATAACAGAGCATCAAACACTTTGTGAAGTGCTATTTAACATAAGCAGAGTCACATCTTTTGGACTAATTATGTTGCTTGGTGCTGTGGGCAATATGACAAGTTTTTATATTGCACTTGTTATTTTCCACTTGTCAGCAACAGCAATGCTTATATATTTACTCGTTTATGAAAAGAAATATTTAATAAAAAATTCGCTTGATAAAAATGAAAATAGTGATATAATAGAACAAAATAATTTACAAATTACTGGAGAGAATAATGAACATAACTAAAGAGAATTTGTTTGATGTGCTTAGTGAAAGAGGACTTATTAAGCAAGGCACAGATATGGAAAATATAAAAAAGATGTTTCAAGGAAACATCACTGTTTACACAGGCACAGACCCAACAGCAGACAGTTTACATATTGGTCACTGTGTGCCAGCGTGCATTATGCGTCGTTTTCAAATGGCTGGTCACAAAGTTATTATTCTTGTTGGTGGAGCAACTGCAGCAATTGGTGATCCAACTGGCAAAACAGAAATGAGACAAATGCTTTCAAAAGAGCAAATTGAAAAAAATATAGAAGCCATAAAAAAGAGTTATAGCAAATTTTTGAAATTTGATGGTGATAATCCAGCCATTATTGTTAACAATGCAGACTGGTTCAAAGACTATAGTTACACAGACTTTATGCGTGAAGTTGGTGTGCATTTTAACATTAACAAAATGCTTACAAATGACATTTATGCAAACAGACTTGCAGAAGGTGGCTTAACATTTTTTGAAATGGGCTACATGCTTATGCAAGCATATGATTTTGTATATCTTAACAAAAAATATGGTTGTAACCTTGAATGGGGTGGCAGCGACCAATGGGGGAACATTGTTGCCGGCGTGGAACTTGGCAGAAAACTTAACTTCCTTGATGGTGGAAATAGAGTTATGGAAGGTATAACAAACCCACTTCTTTTAACTCCAGAAGGCAAAAAAATGGGAAAAACCGAAAAAGGTGCCATTTGGATTGATTCAAACAAAATTTCTGCTTATGACTTTTATCAAGGAATTTATCAAACACCAGATGCCTGCGTTGAAATGATGTTTGCATTATTTACCGATGAGCCAATGGATAAAGTTAGAAAAATGATAAAAGATGACATTGTTAATGCAAAAAAAGTGTTGTCTTACGAAATAACCAAGTTTATTCAAGGTGAAGAAAAAGCTAAGGAAGCTCAAAAAACAACAGAAGAAATTTTTGCAGGCAGCGGAAAAAGTGAAAACATGAATACTGTTGTTTATCCAAAACTTGCAGAAGGTGTTAATGTTTGTGAAATGCTTGCAGATGTTAAAGTTTGTGCAAGCCGTGGAGAAGCAAGACGTCTTATTGCTCAAGCAGGAATTAGTATTGACGGAAACAAGATTGCAGATGATAAACTTATGATTAAATCAAATGAAATTGTTGTTAGTAAGGGCAAAAAATTGCACTTAAAAGTTGTTGCACAATAAAACATAATTTGACATGTTTCTACATAAAAATACAAAAAGTTTTATATATAGGTATTGCTTTTTGTATTTTTTTGTCATAAAATAGTAAAAAATGATTGAAGGTAATTTATGAAAGCAGTAAAAAAAGCAGTAATTTTGGCTGGTGGTCTTGGTACAAGATTTTTGCCAGCAACCTTGGGCGTTCCAAAAGAACTTTTTCCGATAGGTGATAAGCCTATTCTTTTTTACCATTTTGAGGAATGCGTAAACAGTGGAATAACAGATGTTTGCATTGTTTTAAACAAAGGTAAGTCAAGCATTGATGGTTTTATTCATCCAAACAAAGAACTTTTGGACATTTTGGAATACGACAACAAAAATAACTATCTTGATGAATATAAAAATGTTATGAGCAAACTTAATATTACTGTGCTTATTCAAGAAAAACCACTTGGCACAGCTGATGCTGTTTACACAGCCAAAGATTGGGTAAATGGTGATCCATTTGTTGTAATTAATGGTGATGATATGTTTTTGTGTGATAAACCAGCAACAAAACAGCTTATTGAAATGTATAATAAAACAGGGGAATCAACACTTTTATTTAAAAAAGTTGAAAATGAAATAATAAATCGCTATGGCTGTGCGAAGTTGAATAAAGATAGAACTCTTGATGAAATTGTTGAAAAACCAAGCGTAAAAGAAGCTCCATCAAATTTGGCATCACTTGGAAGATATCTATTGTTGCCACAAATTTTTGATTGCATAAAAAATTTGAAAAAAGTGGGCAGAGAATATCGTCTTCCGGATGCAATTAATATTTTTTGTAAAAAGCAAAAAATAAATTGTATTATTTTAGACGGAGACTATATTGATTGTGGAAGTAAACTTGAATTTAGCAAAGGATTTACCAAAATCATGATGAATAATCCAGAATTTGGTAAAGATTATATAAATTTTATAAAAGACATCGCAAAAAATCTGTAAAATATAAAAAAATGTATTTAAAAATATTTGCTTTTTCTATAAATATTGTTTTAAAATATATATAGGCTTAAGTTTACTAAGCGCAGCGGGAGGACAAAAAGCTAATGAACATGAATATTTCAGATGTAAGAGTTCGTATAGTAAAGAGCGAGAACAGCAAAATTAAAGCAAGTGCATCAATCACAATCGATGGTTGCTTTGTTGTTCATGACATCAAGGTTATCGAAGGAACAGAAGGATACTTTATTGCAATGCCTAACAGAAAGACTCCAGATGGTCAATTTAAGGACATTGTTCATCCACTTGACACACAAACAAGAACTGAACTTAATGATCTTGTAATTAAAGCTTTTGAAGAAGCAAAAAAAGCAAATGAATAATTAATCTTTTAAATAATTTGCCACCACTAATTTGTTAGTGAGTGGCTTTTTTTGTTTACAAATTTTATTAATTATTGTAAAATTTGTGTAAGGAGAAATTTATGAACACGATAAACATTATATTAATTGTTTTAATGGCAGTTGTTTTGGTAATTTGTGCTGTTACTCTTTTTATTGTTTTAAGAGCAAAAAAAATAACTTTGTCACAAATGGATAAACAAGAAATTTCAAATTCTCTTTCAAATCAACTTAACATTTCAAACAATGCAATAAATCTTCAACTTAAAACATTTCAAGATGTGCTTAATAAAAGTCAAAAAGATTTGGAAGATAGAGTGCAATCAATGACAAAAACATTGGATGACAGAATGCAAAAGATGAGTGAACAGCAAGAACAAAAACTTGAGAACATTCGTTTATCTAATGAAAGGAACATTAAATCTCTACAAGAAGATAACAACAAACAACTTGATAAAATGAGAGAAACAGTTGATGAAAAACTTTCAAAAACAATAAATGAAAGATTTGAGCAAACATTTAAGGTTTTAAATGATCAACTTGAAAAGGTTTATAAATCTATTGGTGAAATGCAAAATATGGCAACCGATGTTGGAAGTCTTACCAAAATGCTTTCAAATGTTAAAACAACTGGTATTTTTGGAGAAATTCAACTTGGTGCAATACTTGAGCAAATTTTAAACAATGACCAATATGAAACAAACATAATAACTGGTGATTCTCGTGAGCCTGTTGAATATGCGATAAAGCTTCCTGGTAGTGGTGATGGAGAATTTGTTTATATGCCAATAGACTCAAAATTTCCATATACTGTTTATAGCGATTTGCAAAATGCGTATGAAGCAAATGATTTTGATCAAGTTAAAGCAAAAAAAGAACAACTTAAAGCAACAATCAAAAATATGGCAAAAGACATTTGTACAAAATATATTTGTCCACCAAAAACAACAGATTTTGCTGTTATGTTTTTGCCTGTTGAAGGCTTGTATGCAGAAGTTGTAAAAATGGGGCTGCTTACAGAAATTCAAAACAAATATAAAGTTACAATAGCAGGGCCAACAACAATGAGCGCACTTTTAAACAGTTTGCAAATGGGATTTAGAACACTTGCCATTCAAAAGAAGTCAGGAGAAGTGTGGAAGATTTTGTCTGCAGTTAAAACCGAATTTGACAAGTTTGGCGAAATTATGGAAAAAATCCAGAACAAACTTGAATCAACAAGTAAAGATTTTGATATGTTGATTGGAACAAGAAGCAGAATGATAATGAGCAAACTTAAATCTGTTGAAAAGATTGAAAGTGTTGAAGCAAAAAATATTTTAAACTTGCCAAATTCAACGGATGATGACCAAGACAAAGAATAAAAATATATATGAATTTGATAAAACTTAATAAAAATATGCGAAAAAATATGATTTTTCAAACAAATGTCATATTTTTTTGTTATTTTATTGCAATTTTGTTTTATTCCATGTATAATTAGGGCACTTATGGAACAAAAAAAGAATATTGCAATTATATGTTTAGATAGAACTATGTCAAGAGCAACATCGCAACTTGTTGCTGCAGAGCTTGGCATAAGATTTTTTGATATGAGAGAACTTTTTGAGTTTGATCATAAGCCAAAAACTTTTAAAGATATGATAACAGAGTATGGAATAAAATATTACAGACAAAAGGAAAATGATATAATCAGTTACGCTTCAACTTTTGAAAATGTGTTATTGAATGTTGATGGTGATGTGTCTTGCAGAAAAGATGGACTAAAAAAATTAAAGAATAACTATTTAATCATATACTTGCATCTTTCTGCAACTCTTGCATATAACATTGGTCAAAAAGAAGATTATTCTTGCTATAAAGAAAAAACAATGTATGCTGCTAGTAAAGAGCAAATTAATAAACGCATTAAAAACCTTAGAGAACAAGCAGATATTGAAGTTAGCGTTTCATCTTCTAGCAGCTTTAAAGCAAGTGCTGATGTTATTCGTGCAATTCGCAAATATTATGGCGTATAAAGTATCCAAAATTTTTGGATATTTTTTTTTGAAAAATTTTTAAAAAAGGTATTTACAAATTTGAACTTATCATTTATACTATGACTATATTTTTGCTAGGGAGGAGTCCACTATGGGAAAACTTATAATAAATGGTAAAGTTTTTAATGTAACAAGCGCTAACGAAGTTTTTGAAAAAAATACAGACGAAGAACTTACAAATCACTTTAATGGTGCAAATTCAATTGATGCAAAGTGGACAAGACACATTCAAGAAATTAACAAACAACTTGAAACTGCAACATACAAACCAGGCAGACCAAAAGTTGTTGAACCAGTTGAAAATCAACCAGGAATGTAAAAATGGGCGTTGCCCATTTTTTTATTGCAAATTGTTTGTAAACAATAGTTTTATATGTTAATATAAAAAAGTAAGGAGTAACTTATGAAAATTGAAGATTGCCCAATAATAGAATATTATGATGACGACATGAGCAATTTGTTTATGTTCTTTTCAAATGGAAAAAAAGAGTTTTGGCGTTTTGCTAAAATTAAGGAGATGGGAATAGATAGCTGTGTTTTGTTTTTCCCAAGAGATTTTAAAAAACTAACAAGAACTTATTCAAAATGCAAAAAAATATATGAATTTAAATCAGCAAGTAGCATTTCTCCTGTGTATTTATATGACAATAAGGTGCTTATTGCGCTTTGTCCACTTGGTGGGGCAGCAAGCATTAATTTGATGGAAGAATTAATGTTTGTGGGTATTAAAAAGTTTATTGGAGTTGGTTCAAGTGGAGCAATAAGAAAAGTTGATTTGGAACAATATTTTGTGCCAGATAAAGCAATTAGAGATGAGGGCAGCAGCTATCACTACTTAAAACCATCAAGATATGTTGAAACTGATGAAAGTTTAAGAAAAAACATTATTGAAGTGTTAAAAGAGCATAAAGAAAAATATGATACAGGTGTTGTTTGGACAACCGATGCAATATATAGAGAAACTCCTGGAAGAATAAAAGCAAGACTTGCCGACGGAGCAAAAGCTGTTGAAATGGAAACAGCAAGCTTGGCTGCAGTTGCCAAAGCCAAAAATATAAAATATGCATGTTTGTTATATTATTCAGACTTTAACGATGGCAAAACATGGGAAACAAGAATATATGACAAATATGAATTAAGACAAGAACTTGTTGACTTGGCAGTTGAAGCACTTTTGAAAAAATAAACATATAAAAAAACCAGTCGGATGACTGGTTTTTTTGTTTGCAAAATTATTGAATTTGAGAAAATTTAACAAGTTTTGATAGTCTTTTGTTTGCAAAAATTGCAGAATTTTCAAGCAA
>CAMOCH010000024.1 GCA_946610655.1 uncultured Clostridia bacterium | reverse complement strand
AAAAATATTTTAATAAATATACAAAATGCAATAATTTTACAAAATATAGAAAAATTTATACAAAATTTGTAAATTTAGTGCAAAATATAAAATAATTAATTAAAAATTCGACAAAATTTGATAAAATTCTTAAAATGTAGAATACTAGTATTGTGAAAAAAATATTAGTATTTTCTTTTTTTATATTGATTTTTAGTTTTTGTCCTGTAAAAATTCAAAAACAAAATTTCTGTTTTGCAAATCAAAATTTTGAGTTTAAAATTGAAAATAAAAATTTTGAAATTGATTATAAAAATCAAGAATTTATAAATTTAACAAAACTAAGAAAAGAAGTTACAAAAAAAAGTGTTGAAGAAAAAATTAAAATAGCAAAGAAAATTTATTCTATGGGCTTTGATAAAAAGACAATTTTAAATTATATTTACCCTAACATAGATGTACAAATTGATAAAATTGCAGAAAATGTATATATAAAACCAGTAAATGCAGGTATAAAATCACTAAAAAACTGCAAAATTGAGTATTTTTATGAGAAAAATGGTGTAAAAATTGATAAAAATAAAATATATTCTGCAATTTTTGATAATTTAGTAAATGGTGAAATTTGTAATTTGGAATTTGAACAAATTATTCCAACTGTAAAATATGAAGATATAAAAGGTAAATATTTTGTATGTGGGGAGTTTAAAACCTATTTCAATACTGAAAATGAAGAGAGAACACAAAATATTAAGAAAGCTGTTTCCTCTATTAACGGAGTTTTACTGAAAAGTGGTGAAGTTTTTAGTTTTAATGATTGCACAGGTGTTAGAAATGAAGAAAATGGGTATAAGCAAGCAAAGATTATATCAAATGGCAAATATACAGAGGGTTTTGGTGGTGGAGTTTGTCAAGTAAGTTCAACTTTATATAATGCAGCGCTGCTTTCTGATTTAGAAATTAAAGAAGTTCATGGTCATTCAATAAAGTCGGCATATATAAAGCCAGGGTTTGACGCCATGGTTAACTATGGTTCAGCAGATTTAAAATTTAAAAACAATTTAAGTAATGATGTTTTGATTTGCGCTTGCGTTAATGGGAACGAATGTAGAGTATGTATTTATGCAACAGAACAAAAGTATAAGATTAAAGAGAGATTTGAAATTGACGAATCTGAAGATCAAGAAAATAAAATTAAAACATCCTCTTATTTGGATTACTATGTTGACGACGTTTTAATGAAGACTACAAAGATAAGAGAAAACAATTATCTTATTGCATCAGTTTAAGTAATTGAAAGACAGGTGAAATAACACCTGTTTTTTTATTTTTAATTATAGTGCTATTTTGTTTGACAAATATTCGCTATTTTGTTAAAATATGCGTATAAGATAAACAAAAAATACAAGATAGCATATTTTAAAACGATTAAAAAGTCGAAAAAAATTCATTTTAAATATGCTTTTTGATGGTTTATCTTACCAATAATGCGATTTTTTAGCAAAAAAAACTTTTCTTATTGGGTTTTTTGCTAAATTTTTACATTTTTCGCACGCGTATGCGTAAATAAATGTATTACTATCGCTTCAAACTAATAAAAAAGGTGGATATTATGGACAACAATGAAGTTCAAACAACATCGACAGTAACCAAGAAAGGAATGAAAAAAAGAACAAAAATTCTTTTGATTGTGTTTAGCAGTCTCTTTTTCTTGGCGTCTGTCATTTTGCCAATTACTATTTTTTTAGTAAACAGGCCAACTGAAAAAGTCGAAGAAAGAACAATAGGCAACTTTGTAATGCGCTATGTACTCAAAAATACTGGCGAAGAGTATTACGAAGTGATTAGGTATATTGGAACCGACACAGATGTAACAATCCCATCAAAAATTGATGGTGTTAATGTCGTTTCAATTTTGCCTAATGCTTTCAGTGCTGAGGTTCGTGATTTTAACGCTAACATCACCAGCATCAATGTTGCAAAAGACGTTGACCCAATGGGTAATGATGTTTGTTATATTGCGAGAATTGGTACTAACGCATTTGAAGGTTGTGAAAATTTGAAAACATTTTCTATTCCTGCAAGTGTTGAGATTGTTGAAAAAGATGCATTCAATGGTTCTGGTATTGAATCTTTGACCATTGAAGATGCGTCAGTTTTGCAATTCCAAAACGGCGCTTTGGATGGAACAGAATCTCTTACAACTATCACAATTTCTGGTGCATCAGGAAGAGTAAATAGTGCTCTTAACCTTGGAAGTGAAACAGTTGAGAATGTGGAAATTACCGACAATATTAATATTGGTAGTTCTACATTTGTTGGGCTTTCAAAATTAAATACACTTAGCGTGTATAACTATTCTAACCTTGAAATTGATGCAACAAACTTCTATAAATTCGAAATAACCACCTTAAATATATATTTTGCTGAAGAACATTTGACAGCTTCATTTATGAGAAAATTCCAAGCAATTGCTAACGATTTGAACACAATTAATATTGCTGGTGGAATTAAATATATTGAAGCAGGAGCTCTTGAATTCTTTACTTCAATTAAAGATGTTAATGTTTCTGCAGGAACATCAATTGATATTTCTGCTTTTGGAACAAAAGTATTTACTGACCAAATATTCAATTTCTATCATGCAACAGGTGATGGATTTGACATTGATGATTTGGATGAATCATTGTATAGCTTAATTTTGGTTAACGATCTTGGAAGCCAAGTTCTTAGAAGAAATTTCTTGAACTTGTTCCCAGTTACAATGATTGACAAAATTTATTTACCATCAAATATCACACAAATTGATGACAATGCATTCTATTCTTACTCATCAATTAGATACTTGAATTTTACCGAATCTAGCAGAGTTTCTAGTATTGGTACTGGTGCATTTGCTGGTAATGTTCCAATGACAAAAGTTGACGTTATTGGACCACGTGATGCAAACAGCAAAGTTTATAAAGAATTTAACACAGCAAGTGGACTTTATAGCAATCGTCGTTCATACAACGCTGAACAAACAATTGGTACATACTATGTTAATGTTAACTTTATGACCAAAGAGTCTTCAACTTCTTACCCAAGCGATTCAGAACTTGGAAATATAAACAGAAGACTTTCTAAACAAATTGAAATTACTGCTGGAACAACAATTATTTCTAGCATTTACAGCAATCAAACATTTGTTGATAATGGTCTTGATAACTGCTGGAATTTGGAAGGTTGGTATCTTGACGAAAATTATCAAGAAAAACTTGATGATACTTACGTAATGAATAGTGATACAAGTGAAATCACTTTGTATGCAAAATGGACTGTTGTTAAAAACAGAGAGTTTGTTGTTGAAATCTTTGAAGAAAATGTTGAAAAAGATGGAACATACACAAGCAAAGGAACAAAAGTATTTAGTGCTCTTCCAAATGCCGGAATTGACCTTAACACAATTGAAGGTGTAACAACAAATCCAAAAGGTTTTGATCTTATTAGAACAGATCCTTCTAAACTTGTTGAATTTAACACTATTGCTAACCAAACTGGTTTCTTTAAAGTTTACTTTAGAAGAAATACATATTCTCTTACATTCAATGCAAATGTTGAAAGTTACACAGTTAACCCAGCAACATTTGTTGATGATGAATTGAATGAAAACAACACTATTGATGATATTGCTTATATGGGATCAGTAACACTTCCTATTATGCAAAGAAATGGCTATGATTTTATTGGTTGGACATATACTGTTGGACAAGATGCTGTTTATGTTGTAAACGGTGTTGGTGCTTTTGATAATGATATGATTTATTCATTTGATGAAGATGCTCAACTTTATGCAGTATGGCAAGCAAAAAATGTAACTGTTAAAATTCAATATCAATTTGAAACTGGTGAAGATTTGGATGGAAATCCAACCTTTGATGCAGCAAGCGCAACATTGTATTATTCTAATTTCTTGGCCGATACATTGTTTGATGAAGTTGCAAACAGCTTAACAACACTTAGTGCTGAAACATTTAAAGGTTACTACCTTTACAACACAGACATTGTTGAAGGTTCAAGACTTTATGGTGAACTTGAACAAGATGACATTGTTAATAACATAATCAATGTTCAATTTGCAAAGAAAACTTATACATTAGTTCTTGATTTAAACAGCAATGATGGTGGTTCAACAGTTGCTGACGACTTTGCTATTGGCTTAACATTTGAATATAAATATAATACTGCATTAAGTGATACAGCTATATATAATGCAGACATTCACAGATGGGTTATACCAACCAGACATGGTTATGTGTTTAACTCTTGGTTCTATGATGCATTACTTACAAAAGAAGCAGACCCAACAAATGCAATTGGAAACAATGAAAATATGTCTGCCGATGGTGAAACATTCACTTTGTATGCAAAATGGGATAATGATAGTTTTGATGTAACATTCCACGAAAATATTGGTGTGGCATCACAACAAATTGTTAAAACATATCAATTTGATAAAATTGGTGAAGCGGCTGCCAAATATACACGTGACGGTTATGACTTTGATAATTGGTCAACAACTATTGATGGACAAAATGGACAAAAGAGCATTGTTCTTCCAATAGATAGAGCTCTTGATAAAGTGACAGTTAATGAATTATATGAAAAAGCAACAGATAATGAACTTGTTCTTTATGCAAAATGGAATGCAAAAACATATAATGTTAACTTCTATAGAAGAGGTAATAACACAGATTCTTATTCTACACCTGTAACAATTGTTTATGACTCAACACCTTTAAATCCAGACTTATTTGAAGTTGCTGGATACACATTCAATACATATAAATCTGTATATGGCGATACAGTAATTGCTACAAACCAAGATTTGTATGACTTTATTATTGCAAGTGGTGAAGAAAATCTTGATGTTTATGCAACTTGGACACCAAACAACGATACCCCATACACAGTTTATGTTCATGCTCAAGATGTTAACGAAATTGAATATACAAGAATTGCAACAATATCAACAAATTATGGCACAACAGACACAGATGTTGATGTAGCTGATATTATCTTACAAATTGAAGCAGATAGCGATTTGCAAGATGCGCTTGTTGGCTTTGACTATTTAAGATATGCAACAAACAATGCTGCAGACAGCACAAACATTAATGGCGATGGCTCATTAATAATAGATATATATTATAATAGATTATCTATTAATATAACTATAACAGTTGATGCTGAAAGCACAGACCTTGTTTCAGCAATATCATTCAATGGCCAAACAGTTCAAAGTGGAGATGCTAGAGTTCTTAAATATGGTCAACAATTTGCACTTTCAACAACAACTATTGATGGTTATTCTTTTGAAGGATATTATATTGATTCAACAAAAGTATCTGAGTTGAAAGAAAGCAACTTTGTTGTTGACTCAACAGAAGATTATGAAATTGTTATTAAAGCAACAAACACTACTTGGGAAGTTATTTATGTTGCAAACGACGCAACAGGCGAGATGAGTGATACAACTCTTACATATAACCAAAATGGTGAACTTGCTCTTAACACATTTGTTAAAAATGGTTATACTTTTGCAGGTTGGACAGCAGACGCTGAAATAACAGAAAATTCACATATTTATAACACAGTAGTAAACGAAAAAATTGCTATTGATGCAGAAGAAGTTAATTATCTTTATGAAAATTATTTAGTAAGTGGAAGAATAACTCTTTATGCAAAATGGGATAAAAACTCATTTAACGTTGAGTTTATAAGTGAGAAAACTAGTGCTTCTGTTGAACTAGAACTTACTTACGATGAAACATTTACAATGCCAGCAAGTGACTTTGATAACAACTTTGTTGTTCATGGTTACACACTTTCTAGCTGGACTGTTTCAACAACCGGTAAAAAAGCAATAATCCATGCTCAAGCAAAAGCATTAACTATTGAAGAAGTTAATGAAATTTATGATGAATATGCAGCAGCTCCAGTTGGCTTAACATTTAAAGCTGATTACACAGCAAACGAATTTGACGTTGTTTATAAAGCAGGAACCGGAACAGGTAATGACTATACTGTTTCTGCAACTTATGACGACAGCAACTTTGCTCTTTTAACTGCTGCTGATGCTGAATTTGCGTTTGCAAAAACAGGTTACACATTCAACAAATGGACACTTGGTGGAAGTGATATTGTTGTTGGTGCAGGTGAAAAACTTGTTAATGTTCTTTATGATTCAATTTCGGGACAAGACCAAGTTGTTGAACTTGTTGCTGATTGGACAGCTAACACATACACAGTTAAATTTACACTTTCTATTCCTACATATATTAACGAACATGATGAAGTTGTTCCTGTTGAAAGTGCTTATTCATTAGATAAAGAGGCTATTGTTAGCCCATTTGAATTAAGTCAAGATGAAACATACTATTTCATTACTGTTTCTTATGACCAAACATTCAATTTGCCAATGAACTATTACACACTTGAAAGCTATAACTTTGGTAAATGGACTTATAATGGACAACATTATGCACAAGGTCAAGAAGGAATGAAAAACTTGACTGCTGCTGTTAATGGAGAAGTTGAATTTACTACTTTCTGGACAGCAGGTAATGCAGTTTACTATTACAGATTATTAAGACAAAATCTTGATGGAACATATACAGACGATGTAACAGCTTACTTCACAGACTCTTATGAAATGACAGCTGTTATTGAAAGTATTGATTATGTTGTTGAAGTTATTGGAAGCGTTACAGGCTTTGAATATGATGAAGTAAATGGTTATGAAATTGATTCAGACCATGAAGTTCTTCGTGTTGACAATACTCTTCAAATTACTCTTTATTATAAGAGAGTAGTTTATACTGTTTCTGTTGATGATGCTGAAGGTGCAGTTGAAATTGCAGAAACATTCAATAATGAGGCAACTGGCGTAACAAAAGTTGATGATAACCTTTACAATGTTATGTATGGTTCAAAACTTATCCTTTCAGGAACTCCTAACACTGGTTATGAAGTTAAAGGATATTATGTTACAACAGATGAAACAAAATTATTTAGAACTACAGAAACAACAGAATATGAATTGACAGATTCATATGCCTTTGGTGATGCTGAAATTAAATTATACACCGAAGCAATAGTATTTAACACTAACTACTATTATGGTGGCAGACTTATCGATGACACAAGATCATTGAAATATAACGAGGCTGCAACACTTTTAACATATCCTATTGATGGATACGACTTTGCTGGTTGGGCTTACACTGATAATTCAGCCACAGCAGATATTGCATTTATTGCTAACCCATTTAACATTACAGTAAGTGAAGTTCAAGAAATATTTACACATGCTTCACAAAATGATGGTGATTGGAGCGTTAACTTGTATGCTGTTGAAATTCCTATCAACTACACAGTTACATTCGCATCAAATGATGAATCTGTAAACATGACATTTGTTAACGGACTCAACACAATTTCTGTTAAATATGGCACAGTTTATGACATTTCTGATTATATTATATCAGTAACAAAACATGGTTATAACTTAGTTGGATTTGCTGCAACATCTGGTGCTGTTGATTATGCAGGAACAGACACAATTGCAGATAAAGCAATTCTTGCAAATTATTCATTTACAAACCTTACAACTATTAAAAACTCAACAGTAACAATATCTCCACTCTTTGAAAAAGATACATTCACTGTTGTTTATAGTTCAAACGGACAAATTGGTGAAGACGTTGAAGTAACTTGGACTTATGATGACAACACAAACACAATGTTCTTCGATCCAAGAGAAGATTTCTCAAAAGCAGGATATCATTTTGTTGGTTGGGATACAAACAGTGCTGCAACAACTGCAACATATGGCTTAGAATTGTTTGCAGAACCAGTTGATGTTCTTACAATCAACGAACTTTATGATAATGCTGTTGATAACAGAATAACACTTTATGCTGTTTGGAAAGCAAACACATACAAAGTTTATTATGAAGCAGAAAAAGAAGCTTCTGTAACTTCAGACTTTGATGAAATTACCGAAACTCCAGCAGGATTTAGTCATGATGAAAATGGATATTATATTGAATATACATTTGATACAGATAGTGTATTTGCAGATAATTTCTATAGACTTTATGGATATACTTTTGCTGGTTGGAAATTAAACAATCTTGATTATGAAGCAGGTTCAGTTCTTCATAATTTGACTGATGAAAACAATGGTTCAGTTGTTGTTTACACAACTTGGACTGCAAAAACTCTTACAATTAAATACATGCAAAACAAAGATGGTTATGATGTTGTTGGTAGCGTTGCAGATGGCGAAGCAACATTTGACCAAGGATTTACAGTTTCAACAGATGAATATTCATTGTTTGGATATACATTTGGTGGATTTGCGAATGCAGCAGATGGCACCGTAAAATTAACAACAGTTGATTACGCCGTTGTTAATGGCTGGTTTGTTGAATGCAACGAAGGTGCAGATGATAAAGAATTATATGCAATTTGGACTGCAAACCAAGTTGAAGTTACATTCAATGCAAACCAAGGCACATTTAATGGTGAAAATACTGCAACACAAACATACACATATGATGCAGCTTCAACATATCCAACAAACCCAACAAGAGTTGGTTATACATTTGTTGGTTATGCTCTTAATGCAGAAGATGTGGCTGCAGACTTTGAAGTTCCTGAAACTCAAATTGCAACAGCTCAAAATGTTAACGATATGTACTTTAACGCTGGCAGCGAAGGTGCTCTTGTTAACTTAACTCTCTATGCAATTTGGACAGAAAATACATATAATATTACATTTGTTGCTCCAGAAGAAATTACATCAAACACAACAGTAACTCTTCCTCAAACAGCAACTGTAACATTTGACCATGTTGTTGGTGGAGTATATAGAGCAACAGCAATTGGTTATACTTTTGATGGATTCTTCACAAGTCTTGAACAAACAGGAAAACAAATTTTTGCAAACGATGGCACAATTGTTGCAAACGTTGAAGATTACACAGATGCCTCTGGCAACTGGGTTAAAGCAGATGATGTGCAATTGATTGCAAAATTCACTATAAATGCTTATGATGTTAACATTACTATTAATGATAATATTGATAGTATTACCGTAACTGACGGAACAGGCGAATGTGATCCAACAGTTGTTGGTAATGTTTACACATATAGTGCAGACTTTAAAACATCATTACAAATTACTATTGTAACAAAATCTGGTTACAATATTCCTTCAGCAACTGTTAATGGCTCAGTTGTTGCTCTTGAAGGTGTTCTTACAGAACAAACTCAAGTTACAACAGCAACATTAACTTATGTTGTTAATGCAACAGAAGCAACAATAAATAATACAAACACAATTGTTATGAATACTGTTGCTCGCACATACGAAGTTTCAATTGTTCCAACAGTAACATACGTAACAGGAAGTATTTCTGGTGTTACTGTATATGTAACAAGCAGCGATCAATCACGCGAAATAATTGAACAAAATGGACAATTTAAATTTACAGAAAAATATAATGAAATTGTTACAATAACAATTGTTACTGCAACTGGTTATTATATTGAAGCTGTAACCAAATTAGATGCAGAAAATATTGTTATTGACCAAACAAATAGCAATAGCACTCTTGCAGATAATTTCACAATTGGCTACACAAGTGAAGCAAATACTATTAGCATTAATGTTGTTGCATTCCTTTATGAAATTAATCTTAGTGCAAACAATGGAACATTTGTTATCACATATTCAACAGATAACGAAAATATTTCAACTGCAGCACTCAGTTCTGCAACAATTTATGCTGAATATAACACAAAAGTATTGAAATACGAAGTTGATGGCAATTACTACACAATTGTTACAATTGCTGCTTCAAGAGCTGGTTACACACCACTTTCAATTCTTGATTCTAACAATGTAAAACTTGCTACCGCAACTGGTAATGACAATGTATTTAACATGCTTGATGAAAACTGGGTTAGAGCAGAAAATGTTGTTACAAATGCAAGAGTTGCTTATCAAGCAAACTCGGATACTCCATACTTTGTTGCATTTAGACAAAAGAATGTTAACTCTGAAGAATATACCGAAGTTTCAAGAATTACTCTTTCTGGTGAAACAGATACAACAATTACTTATCAAGATATTGTTGATCAATACACTCTTCCAATTTATGTTGGATTTACTCAATACACAACTGCTGCAAACTTTGTTACAGCAAACCTTTCTGGTGATGGTCAAACTGTTGTTTATATTGACTACAACAGAAATGAATATGATGTTAATATTACAGTGTTAACTCAAAATCCAGATGGCACATATTCTGAAAATACAACCGGTGGAGTTGTTAACACAGAAGCTAAAAAATATCAATATGGTGATGTAATTGAGCTTTCTGCAACTGCAAATGCAGGATTTACTGCAAAATGGTATGAAAATTATATTGCAGGTGCCAATAATTCGCAAATTACATCTATTACAGTTGAAAATATTGTTAATTTAACTGTTGTATTTGACAGAAATTCTTATGAACTTACCGTTGATGTTATGTATAATGCAACACTTGCTGATTCTGTTAATGGTGTTTACTCACTTTACAGCACAACAAGTGATTATGTAACAGGAACAGGTTCATACCTTTATGGTGCAAATCTTAATCTTGAAAATAGTGTAATGACAGGATTTACATTTGAAGGATACTATTTAGATAGTGACCTTGAAAATGGCCTTGTTGATCTTGAAACATTTGAAATGTTTGATAGAGATGTTAAACTCTATGCAAAATATACAAGAAATTACTACACATTAACACTTTCATACTTAACAGGTGTTAATGGTGGAACAGTTGCAAATGGTGATGGAATTGTTGAAATCACAACAAACACTGTTTATAGAGTTTACTATGGTGCAACAATTTTTGCTTCTATTGATGTTAAAGTTGGTTAT
>CAMOCH010000023.1 GCA_946610655.1 uncultured Clostridia bacterium | reverse complement strand
GTAATAACTTTTTTTGCCATCATATTAATCATTGTTATTGCTGGTGGCGGATATTATTTTGCTGTTACAAAAGATGCTCACTTGGATGAAAACAAAATCAATAACTCAACTTCTTATGCCGTTAGCTTTTATGACACAAATAATAACGAAATTAGCAATTTAAAAATTTTCAATGACAAAACAATACCATATGATAGTTTGCAAAAACACACTATTGATGCTTTTGTTGAAATTGAAGATAAAAGATTTTTCTCTCATCATGGAATTGATTATTATCGAATTTTTGGGGCTATTAAAAACAATATTTTACATCCAAAGGCTAAGCAAGGTGCAAGCACAATAACTCAACAAGTTATTAAAAACACTCAACTTTCAAGCGAAAAAACAATAAAAAGAAAACTTAAAGAATTTAAACTTGCAAAAGCCTTAGAAAAGAAATATTCTAAAGAGCAAATAATGGAAATTTATCTTAATTCTATCTATTTTGGAAATGGTGCTTACGGAATTAACAAGGCAAGTAAACTATACTTTAATAAATCTGCAGACAACTTAACCATTGCAGAAAGTGCACTTCTTGCAAGCACAATAAATGCTCCAAGTGTATATGACCCTATCTCTCACCCAGAAAAAGCAAAAACAAGAAAAGAACTTATTTTGAAACTTATGAAAGATAATGGAAAAATTACACAATCTCAATACGACGATGCTATTAATGAAAATATTAAAATAACAAGGGGCAAAAATTTTACAAATCAATATAATAAAGCTGTTATTAGTGAAGCATGCAACATTTTGAAAGTTACTGAAAACCAGCTAAAAAATATGGATCTTAAAATTCATACATACTTTGATGAAAAAGCCCAAAGCCTACTAGAAAGTTCTACAAACATTGATGCATCTCAAAATAATTTGTTTGGCAGCATTTTGCTCGACAATACCTCTCTGGGGGTTGTTGCTCTTTGTTCAAACGCGTCATCACCAATTCAAAATTTGAGAAGACAACCAGGTTCCAGTATAAAACCAATTTTGGTATATGCTCCGGCGTTTGAAAGTGGCAAGTACTACCCAGCAAGCATAGTTAAAGATGAACCTATAAGCATTGGCAATTACTCCCCTGAAAACGCTAACAAAAAATATTCAGGAGATGTTTCAATAAGACAATCTATTGCAAAATCTATAAATATTCCAGCTGTAAAAATACTTAATAACGTTGGTATAAATTACTCAAAAAATTTTGCTCAAAATTTAGGCATACCTTTTGATGAAAAAGATAACAATTTGGCCCTTGCTCTTGGAGGTTTTACCAAAGGCACAACAATAAAAGAGCTTGCCGATGCATACATGTGTTTTGCAAATGGTGGAAACTACTCTAACAGCATGTTCATTAAAGAAATTTATAATCAAAATGAACTTGTTTTTAAAAGGTCAAATTTTTCAAAACAAGCAATGAGTCAAGAAACTGCATATATGATAACAAGTTGTCTGCTATCAACAAGCAAACAAGGCACAGCAAGACGATTATCAACTTTGCCATATGACGTTGCATCAAAAACAGGAACTGTTGGAACTAATAATGGCAACACTGATGCATACAATATTTGCTACACAACCAGTCACACTTTGTGCACTTGGATTGGAGCAAAAGACAACTTGCACCCAATGCAAAACATAAATGGTGCAAATTATCCAACATCTATTAACAAAAATATACTAAGTGGTTTATATACTCTTCCACCACAAAACTTTAGTGCTCCACCAACCATACAAGAAAAATTTATTGATGAGGATACATTGACTGAAGGAATAATTAATATTTGTGAAAATAGTTCAATTAAAGATATTTTTAGCATCAACAAATTGCCGCCAGTTATTAATCAAAATTTGAGTTTAAATATTGAAATTGATAACTTTCAAAATAATCAACCAATAATAAAATTTACTGCAAATCGCGCAAATATATATGAAATTTATAGAAAAAATGACAATAATTTGCAGTTTTTGAAAGAAATTAAATTTAATAGTGGACAAATTAAATATATAGACACTTCTGCCGAAAATAATAAATTATATGAGTATTTTGTTGTTATTAAAAATAAAAATTCTCAAGCAGAAAGTAACCACATTAAACTTATAACATCATAAAAAAATCTAGCAAATTTGCTAGATTTTATTTTTAAAATTTTACAATTTCCATTTCTCTATATGCATCATCCAAAAGACCATTAAAATCAAATTTTTCTTCCTCAGCTTCTGCAACGTATGTCTTCGGTTTTGTAACAGGACTGTCTGGCAAGAACACTGTGCAACAATCTTCAAATGGTTTGATTGACTCTGTAAAAGTATCTATTTTTTGTGCAACGCTAATTATATCACTTTTGTCATAAGCAATAAGTGGTCTTAGTATTGGTGTATCTTCTATAACATTTTCTATTGTTTTGATGCTCTCGATTGTTTGGCTTGCAACTTGTCCCAAATTTTCACCAGTAATAAGCATATCAATTTGTTTTTCTTTCGCAAGGCGTTCGGCAATTCTAAGCATGCCACGTCTAAGAAGAGTTATTGTGTAATTTTCATTACAATAAGAATGAATTGCTTCTTGATATTTTGCCATATTAACCATATAAACTGTAAGGTTTCCACCATTATACTCAGTGAGTTTTCTTGCAAGTTCTTCAACTTTTTCTCTTGCAAGTTCGCTTGTGTATGGAAAACTATGAAAATGCAAGGCATAAAGTTTAACTCCACGCTTTGCCATCATATAACCAGCAACTGGACTATCTATGCCCCCAGAAAGAAGAAGTAAGCCCTTGCCGCTTGATCCAACCGGCATACCCCCCATACCATACAACACTTCACTAAAAATATATGTCTTTTGGCTTTCTCTTAGGTCAATACAAAGTTTAATTTCAGGATTTTGAACATCAACTTTAAGATTTTTGTTTATATCCAAAATATCTCCACCAATTTCTCTTGCAAGCTCCATACTTGTGAGTTTAAACTTTTTATCACCTCTATTTACTTCAACTTTAAAGGTGCCTTGTTTTTCTGCCATTTGATAGAGAGATTCTTCTTTTATTTGCTCATAGGTTGAATCAACTTCAGTTGCAACTGAATAAGAAAATATGCCTGCAATTTTTGCAAGTTTATTCAAAATTCTTTTGCAAGTGCTATCAGTTACATTTGTAATTAGGTATCTGCCAGGAATCTTTTCAACAACAGCACCATATTCTGCTATTGCATCTTTGATGTTATTTTTAAGTAAGTCTTCAAAATATCCACGGTTTTTACCTTTCAAATGTATCTCGCTATATCTAACAATAATAACTTTATTCATTTTTTATCCCTTTATTGTTTTTACAATTTTATTTATTTCTTTTGCAATTATATCTGCAACTTCAGTTAAATCATAATTATTATACGCAGAGAAGCTTATTCTTATTGAACCTTTAATTTGAGATGGAGTTCTTCCTAAATTCTCCAAAGCTCTGTTCTCTGTTTTTTTGCTTGAACAAGCACTTCCTGTTGCAATATAAATCCCATATTTTTCAAGCGAATGAACCAAAACTTCACCCCTAAGTCCATCAACTGAAATACTTAAGATATATGGTGAGCAGCTGTCTCCATTAATTACATACTTAACATTATTTTTATTAAGTCCATCAATTATGGTTTGTTTTTGTTTTCTTGCAATTTCAGCATTTTTAAAAACATCACTACTAACTTTTTTTGCAGCAAGTTCAAATGCAAGAATTCCAAGAACATTTTCTGTACCACTTCTAACACCACTTTCTTGCCCACCACCATAAATAATTGGTGCAACGTTAACATGATTTTTTACCCAAAGTGCACCAACGCCTTTAAGCCCATGAATTTTATGAGCTGAAAGTGTATACATATCAACACCTAAATCCATTAAATCAACTGGAATCTTTCCAAACGCTTGAACTCCATCAACATGAACAATGATTTTAGGATTTATCTTTTTTATTTCTTTTGTAAGAAGTTTAATATCATTAATTATTCCTGTTTCATTTGAAACATGCATCATTGAAACTAGTGCAGTGTTTTTTGTTACTTTGCTCTTTATTTCTTCAATAGTAATTCCATTACTGGTATAATCTAAGAACTTAACACTAACGCCAGCGTTTTGAAAAGATTTTGCAACTTCATAAACCGCAGGGTGCTCAAGAGCAGAAACAACAAGTTCTTTTGAGTGATATTTAACCGAAGAAATAGCCATATTATTTGCTTCGGTTGCACTTGCCGTGAAATATAAAGTGCCTTCTTCTCCACCAATATATTTACATATATTTTTTCTTGCTGTTTCTATTTTTTTTCTGACTAAAACAGCCTTATCATATAAAGCACTTGGGTTATAAAAATTTTGTGCACATTCATCATAAAGATCTTTGATTTCATCAAAAGGTTTAGTTGTTGATGCGTTATCTAAAAAATACATTTTTTCCATAGGAAAAATTATGACAAAAAACATTAAAATTGTCAAGTCTTTGCCATTAACTTGGTATTAAATTAAGCATTTCTGTTAAATTGCCACTTTGAAGATACACATCAGGAATTTTCCCAATAATTAAGCTTTCACACAAAAGCACCTCTCCTTGATTTTCAACATTAATGGTTTTAACAGGCAAAACAACACGAATGTTTGTTTCCACATTCAAATAAATTTTATGTATTGTTTGATTGATGCCTGCACTTAAAAACTCTGACTTAAATTTGCAGTGAACATCACCATAAGGGAAAATATCAATGTCAACAGTTGGCCCAACTCCAGAAAAAGCAGATATGCCGGTGAACGCTCCAATCGGAATTTGTATTTTTGTTTTGGCAAAATTTGAAAGCTGCGCAAGGGTTACCCTGTTTATCATTTTGCTCAAAATATTAATTTGAACGCTGTTTGCCTGAATCATAGAAATTTGCCCAGAACTATCAGTTACAATATTAATTAAATCATCATATGTTATGTTTTGATTCATGGCTTCTGTTATTGCATAATTGATACATTTTGTTGAATTAACTTTTATATTTGCATTACAAGTTTCTTCAACAAGTGGCGTTACTAAAAATTTTACATAACATAAAAAAAGTGCAAAAACAACAAATAATATAGTTAAAAACCTATAAAATTTGCCATTTTTGCCAAAATTTAATATAAAGAACGGAAATTTTCTTTTGCTTTCTTTAATTTTATTCACACTAAAATATATGTGAATTTAAACTAATATAAAACTAATTTCTTTTTGTTTTGCTTGATGAGAAAAGACACACCAAATAACTAAGCCCAATTGAAACAGCTATGCCGGCACTGGTGGCCATAAGACCTCCTCCAAGTGCTCCAAAAAAGCCATTACTGGTTGCTCCTTCAATTGCCCCTTTTGCAAGTGAATTGCCAAAACCAATTATAGGAAGTGTTGCACCTGCTCCTGCCCAGTTAACAACATAAGTCCAAATATTAAAACCACCAAGCACAGCACCAAACATCAAAAATAAAACAAGTATTCTTGCTGGAGTTATTTTTGTCTTTATAAGTATCAGCTCTGCAATAGCACAAATTATGCCTCCAACCAAAAATGCTTTTAAATACATTAAAACAGCTACCATCTATGCCTCCAATTCTATCAAATGCGATACTGCAGGTATTGCATCTCCCTGTTGATTTGTTGTTGTGCTCATAAGAGCTCCTGTTGCAAGCAATAGCACTTTTTTTAATTTTTTCTGTTTCATTTTTTGATAAATATATGCCGAAAAAACAACTGCACTACATCCTGCTCCACTTCCACCTTGCATACATTCTTGATTTCCATTAAAAATCATATGCCCACAATCTATATAATTGTTCTCAATTACTATGGAATTTTGTGCAAGAATATCTCTAAAAATATCACTGCCAAGTTTTCCTAAATCTCCAGTTGCTATCAAATCATAATCACTTGGTTGAGTTTTGGTATCTTTAAAAAACTCCATTATTGTATCTGCTGCAGCCGGTGCCATTGCTGCACCCATATTGGCAAGGTCTAAAACACCATAATCAACAACTTTTCCAAAACATACTCTTTTTATTTTGGGGCAATTTTGACTTTCTTTTTTATCAACAATCATACAGCCAGCGCCCGTTACCGTCCATTGACTATACGCTTGTCTTTGATTTCCAAATTCAAGAGGAAAACGATATTGCCTCTCTGCTGCAGAAAAGTGACTACATGCAGAGCACAAAATTCTATTACAAAAACCACCATCAATAAGTGTGCTCGCAAGAGCCAGTGATTCTGTCACAGATGAACATGCAGAATATACACCAACAAAAGGAATTTGCAATTCTTCTGCAACAAAATTACTAGACACAAGCTGATTTAATATATCTCCACCAATATATAGATCTATATCATCAATATTAATTTTGTTTGCAAGCAGCATATCGCTTATTGCAGTTTTAAGCATTTTGCGCTCTGCCTTTTCAAAACTTTTTTCACCAAAAGTATCATCTTCAAAATAATCTTTAAAATACTTAGAAAGTGGCCCATTTTTCTCTTTAGAACCAACCAAAGCATGAGCATAAGAAATTGTGACCGGATTTGCCATCTCATAAGTTTGTTTACCTAGTTTTTTCATACATAACTCCTAAAATAAGCTGATTATAAAATATATAATTCCAACCAGCATTGAATACGAAACACCATTTACAATAACTGGACCTGCAACATAAAACATTTTTGCTCCAACGCCAAACACTAGCCCCTCTTTCTTATATTCTATAGCACAACTTGCGATTGAATTTGCAAAACCAGATATTGGAATAAAAGTTCCAGCTCCACCATACTTTGCCAGCACATCAAAAATACCAAATGCAGTAAGAATTATTGTTAATGCAATAACTGAAATATTAACCCAAGCCCCAACAGTGAGTAAATCCATTGTTGGGAAAAATGATTTAATAACATCTCCTATCATCTGCCCAAAGCAGCATATTGTTCCACCCATTATAAAAGCCCTAAAAAGTGAACTTAGCCATGGTGATTTTGGCGACTGTTTTTCAACATACATTAAGTAATCTTGATTTCTCTGTGATTTATTCATATACTCTCCAAAAAACGCAAATTTGTATATTAAACATTGTCAATTTATATATTTTTTATACATTTTTCATATTTTTTTGTTTTTTAGATAATACTAATAATGAGGATTTTTATGAAAAAATTTTATTTATTTATAATAAATTTATCATTAATTTTATGTTTGTTTTTTACTGGATGCAATAGTTTTAATCAAAAAAATATTGCCAATGATTTATCTGTAAGTTTAAACAATTTATCCCTATCTCTAGAAAATTTAGATTGGCCAAATGAAGACAAAATCGACACTCTTGATAACTCAACAAAGTATATACGAGACTCCGATGAAATTATTGATGATATACAAACAAAATATGACACCGACATTGACACAACACAAATATATAAATGGATAAATTCACTTGAAAATAAAATTAACATTTTAAATTCTAAAAAAGATGAAATTGATTATTACATAAAACAAATGAATACTGGTAACGCTACTCTAAATGAATCAAATTTAAAAACAATAAAAGTATATATTGACATAGTTAAAGACAACAGCAATTATCTTTCTAGCTATAATGGATTAATAACAACACAACTTGACCAAGCAACAAATATTATCGACAGCCAAAATAATCTTAATTTAATAAACGCATATATTATTAAAGCTATAGAAACTTTGCAAATTCGTGCTGCAAAACTTGACACAAGTATTCTTGCGATTAATAGCATATGTGATATTATTAAAAACAATTTAAAAAACAAAATTTCACAAAACACCTTTATTATTGATTCTACTGAGCATATTGAGGACAATAAAAAAAGCGATGATATAAAAGATAATGAGACACCAGAAATTGATATTGATAACAATGTTGAAATTGATAATAATATTGAAATAAAAAATAACGAAAATAATTCCCAAGATGAAATAAAAAATGATGACGAAATTAACAATACACAGCAAGAAAAAGATGATGAAACTTTAGCAGATAACGAAATTGAAGATGATGAAAATGAACCAAAAATTGCAGATGTTTTTGTGGACGAAAAACCTATAACAAGAGAAATATATAAAGAAAAAGTTGTTTAAAAACTGCATTTTTAAATCAAAAAATGTGAAATTTAATAAAAAAACTGCCTTTTTGACAGTTTTTTTATTTTAAAATATTTTTAAGTGTTTGAATTATCTTTGCTTCAATCCTTGAAATTTGAACTTGAGAAACCTGCAAAATTTCTGCAACTTCTGTTTGGGTTTTATCTCTAAAATATCTAAGCATTAAAATTTTCTTTTCTCTATCAGATAATGTTTTTATTGCTTCTTTTAAAGCAATATTTTCAATCAAATTTTCACTTTTATCAATAAACCCAAGTTTGTCAACAACAAGTCCACTATTTGAATTTGATTCATCAATTTTAGCATCAATACTAAGTGTTGATTGACTACTCTCAAGCGCAAACACTATATCCTCTTCTGTTTCATTTAGTGCACCACTTATATTTTCAATACTGGGTGATTCATTATGCTCTTTAGTGTAGTCATCAATATATTTTTTTACTTTCATTGAAAGCGTTTTTAGTGACCGTGAAACTTTAATTATTCCGTCATCTCTAAGATATCTTTTTATCTCTCCACTTATCATAGGCACAGCATATGTTGTAAACTTAACATTAAAACTTTTATCAAAATTGTTAATAGCCTTTAAAAAGCCAATACTACCAATTTGATATAAATCATCATAATCTACACCTTTATTTATGAAATGCTTAACAACCGATTTAATAAGTGGATAGTTTGCATCAATTAATTCTTCTTTTGCATGAATATCGCCAGACTTCGCAAGCTGCGCTAAGCTATTCATTTCATCTGCCGAAAGTTTTTTAAAACCATCCATACAAAAAGCCTCTAACCATGAATTTGTTTTGTCATTTTAACAATTACACCACCATTTTCAGCATTCAAAACATCTAAGCTGTCCATAAATGTTTCCATCAAAGTAAACCCCATACCCGACCTTTCTTCGCTTGCTTTGGTGGTAAAAAATGGTTCTCTGGCTTTTTTTATGTTATCTATTCCAACCCCATGATCTTTTATTATTATTTCAACAAATGAATCTTCTTCGCTGCAATCAATATAAATTTTGCCCTGACCACCATTATAACCATGTACAATACAGTTTGTGATAGCTTCACTCACTGCTGTTTTAATATCATTTAACTCTGCAACGGTTGGATTAAGTGGCAAAATAAAGCTTGCCAAACTATTTCTAATAAATGCTTCATTTTTCAAATTTGCATCAACAATTAAACTAAAACTATTTTTCATAAATTATCTCCTTATTTCCCTGTAAGTGGCATCAAAGAATAAATGCCTGCCATTTTCATTATCCTATCTATTTGAGCCGGTGGATTATATATCTGAATAGAAATATTCTTTTGATTAAATTTTTTATATCTCGCAAGTAAAACACCAATACCTGTGCTGTCCATAAATGTTACGTTTGAAAAATCCAACACTACAACAGCATTTTTAACAAAATTCAAATCAGCCAAAACCTTATCCAAACTCATCCGAACGTATTCTGCCGAATATTCATCCAAATCTCCAAAAAGTTTTGCCGTTAACACATTGTTTGATGTTCTATATTTTATTTCCATACTTTTCCCTCCACACATTTATAATAAAGATTATTAATAATTTTTTTTGCATAAAAAAATGGAAGATTATATCGAATCTTCCATAAATTTGTTTAATTATTTCTATTCATTAATACTTTTGCACCACTTAATATTATCCTGAATTTGTTTGCAAATAGTTTTGTATTCTGGCAATTTATCCTCTGAATTAGTTATAACAAAAATAAATGGTTTTTGCTGCAACATGGTTTTTATGTGATTATTTACATCTTCATAAGAAACTTTTTTCTTATTTCTTTCATATTGTCTTAATTGAGCTGCAGTCTTATATTTCTTATGTTCAAAATACCTATCAGAAAAATATTCTCCAAGGTGTCCTATTGACGGGATACTTTTCATTTGATCATCTCTTTTGAGCGTTAATTTTAATTCTCCAATTTTCTCTTTTGTAAGAACATATCGATTTAGGTGATTATAAAATCCTGGTAACAGCTCTAGTATTTTTGCAACATTATTCTTATCACAATCCACATTCAAAAAAACATAACATCTTGTTAAAACTGTGTTGTTTAAGTCATATGTGTATGACCCAAAAGTTATTTTTGCATGATAAGTAAGTCCATATTTATCTCTAAAATAGCTCCTTGCTGCATTTTGCATAATTTCATTTATAATTGCTGATATATAGCTTTTTGTTAAATCTAGAACATTTTCTAAATCAAAGCAATGACTAATAAGCAAAAAACTTTTATCCTCTTCTGGTGATTGTTCAACTATCATATCTGGCTTTTGAGTTTTTATATAAAAGTCACTTGTTTCTATATATTTTTTACTTACAGAAGATTTCCCAATCATTTTCATTGCATATTTATTGATAAGACTTTTAGTTTTAAATAAAGATACATTTCCAACAACAAATATAGTGCAATTATTTATAACAAAGGTTTCTTTTCTAAACTTCTCTACATCACTTATTGAAATATTTTTAATTGTTTCGATTGTTCCTGCAGGACGTATTTCTGTATACGGCATATTATATACATGTTTATCATGCATATGTTGAATTTTAGTTTCATTAGTAATTTTTCTTCTTAATATTTCTTGCTCAATAACTTTTCTTTCGTTTTCAAATTCATCTTCATTAATATTCATATTATCAGAAGATAAATATTCGCAGTATGTTTTAAAAGTATCCTCAAATAAATCTTTGTGAACACTTGCTTGGAAACGAATTCTTGATTTACCTGTTTCAAAATGCCTATCATATATTTTTCTCAAATATTCCATTTTTTCGTCATGAGAATACTTTTTGTCTGAAAAAACAATTGTGTGTTCAACAAAATGAGAAAGCCCCAATTTATCTAATGGGTCATTAAAAAGTCCACCACCAAACACGATGTTAAAATATACACCTTTTTGATTAGTTTTCTTTAAATATACAAGAGTTAATCCGTTTGGATATTTGATAATCTTTGGTGTTTTCATGAATTTCTCCTTTGTTTTATTACACAAGAGTTATTGTTACA
>CAMOCH010000022.1 GCA_946610655.1 uncultured Clostridia bacterium | reverse complement strand
AATCCAGTTTCTTTAGAATATTTAAATGAAAAACTTATGCCTTTTAATTTTGAATTGTTTTTGAAAACTATTTATAAGGGTAAAGAAATCCCATCAAAACTAATAATCACTAACCCAAGATTTATTGAAGGTTTTAGTGAATTGTTTAAAAAAGAAAATTTTGAAAAATACAAACATTGGGCATATGTTGACACTTTATATCATTTATCGTCATATTTGTCGGTAAAGGTGGCTAACATTGCAAAGAGTTATTCAAATAAAATTGCTGGCATAAAAAAAGTTCCAACACTATCTAAACAGGCGTATAGGTTTGCTTCAAAACTGTTTGAGGAACCAGTTGGTCTTTATTATGGAAGAACTTATTTTGGTGAAAAAGCAAAAGAAGATGTTATTAATATTGTTAAAAAGATTATTGAAACATACAAGTATAGAATGTCTAGAAATACATTTTTAAAAGAAGAAACCAAACAAAAAGCAATTTTAAAACTGGATAAAATCAAAATAAAAATGGGTTATCCGGAAAAATATGATGAACTTTATGATTTATTAAAATTTGATGATAATGATTCATTATTTGAAGCAATGAATAAAATTAGGTTTGTTCAAATTAAATATAGTTTGGATAAAATTTATAAAGATGTTGACCCAAATGATTGGGCTATGCCAGGGCACATGGTTAATGCTTGTTATGATCCAAGCAGAAATGATATAACTTTTCCTGCTGGCATTCTTCATGCGCCACTTTATGATATAAATCAAAAGTTTGAAGAAAATTTAGGTGGCATTGGTGCAACTATTGGACATGAAATTTCGCACGCATTTGATAATAATGGTGCAAAATTTGATGAAAACGGAAACTTGTTTAACTGGTGGGCAAAAGAAGATTTTGAAGAGTTTGATAAACTAACTCAAAACATGATTAAGCAGTTTGATGGAATTAAATATCATGGTGGAACAGTTAACGGAACATTGGTTGTTTCAGAAAATATTGCAGATAATGGAGGAATGGCTGTAACACTAGAGATATTGAGCAAACAAAAGAATGCAGATTATAAGTCATATTTTATCAATTGGGCAAGAATTTGGCGCAAAAAATCAACAGAGTCATATATTAACTTACTTCTTACTGGTGATGTTCATTCTCCTGCTGAATTAAGGGCAAATATGCCTCCAAAAAACTTTGATGAGTGGTATAAAACATTTGATATAAAGCAAGGTGATAAAATGTATTTGTCAAAAGAAGAAAGAATTAATATTTGGTAATCTTAATTTACATAAAGCAATAAAAAAACGCACAATTTGTGCGTTTTTAATTTTCATAAAAGTTTAAAATGTCTGCAAAAACTTCTTTTTTATTTATTTCGTTATGAAGCTCGTGCCAAGCATTTGGATAAATTATAAGTTTTGCATCGATACCATTTTTTAAATATGTTTGATGCAATTTTTTCACATTTTTCCCGTTGTTTCCAACTGGGTCCAAACTGCCACAAGTTAGCATAATTTTTTGTGATGGTTTAATTTTTTTGATTGATTTATTTACTTTTGTCATATGTGACATTAAACTACGATAAAAGCTTACAGGAAAAGAACCATTGCATTTTTCATCTTGTTTGTATTGTATATAAACATTTTTGTCTCGAGAAAGCCAGTTGCCACCATGAGTTTTGCCCCAACTTTTTTTGCCAGGATTCTCAAAAATGCCAGATGGTTTGTTGTCTTTTCCAAAAAATCTCAGCAAGTTGCCAACAATTTTACCAAATTTATAAACAATGTTATTACCGTTGTTTGTGCCTTGCAAAATTGTTTTTTCAATTTCTGGACACTCTTGAATTAATGTTTGTGCAAGCATAGAACCATAACTATGTGCAAATAAGTATATTGGCAAATTAAAACTTTTTGCATATTTTACAACCAACTTTTGGTCTTCAATTGTTTCGCCATAGATGTCTCCAAATTTTCCGTGCCCAAATTCACTTTTATCTTTCATTGTGTTGCCATGGCCACGATTGTCGCTTGTTATAACCAGATATCCGTTTTTGCACATAAATTCAGCAAATTCTTTGTATCTTCCAGAATGTTCACGCATGCCGTGAATAATAATTAGTACTGCTTTTGGTTTTTCAGGGATATATTTTGTGCAAAAAAGTTTTAGGTCTTTGTAGCCGTCCAAATAAAAATTTTCCATAATTTCCTCTTACTAGTATTTTAGCATAAACTTTTTTTGTGTGAAACAAAAATAAATATAAATAATTGAAAAAATGCAATTTCTGTGATAATATTAAGTTATGGCAAAGCTAGATTTTATTTTGGCAGATACAACAATTGAAGCCACAAAATGTGGTTTAGATTTTGTTATGCAAAAATCTAGAATTAATAAATTTGAAGATTATGTTGTGATTATTCCAGAAGATAAAACCATTTTGGCAGAAAAATATTTGCTTTCAATTGCAGAAAATGGAGCTTTTGATAACATTTATGTTTATTCTTTTCAAAGATTGCTTTCAAAAATATCAAAATTTAATGCAAGCAAAGTGCTTAGCCGCAGTGCAAGCATCATGATAACAAGAAAAGTTATTATTGACAATATGAAAGATTTTGTGTGCTACAAAAAGTCTGCAAACACAAATGGTTTTGCAGAAGTTATTTTTGACACAATAAGTCAACTTAAAAGCAGCAATGTTTCGGTTGCTGATTTTTATGAAATGATAAGCACGGTTGGGCTTTCTTTGAAAATCAAAATGCAAGATATTGCTCTTATATATGAAAAATATCAAGAGTATATTGAAAATCACTACATAGACCAATCAGACGTGATGTATGTGCTAGAAAATTCTATTGAAAACTCTGAGTTTGTAAAAAATGCACAGTTTTATATATTGGGTTTTGATGCAATAACAGCACAAGGACTTTCTGTTTGTGAAAAAATCATAAATAGTGCAAAAAGCACGGTGGTTGCAGCTTCTTATATGGCAAATGCTGCAAATTCTCACATTTCAGATAATGAAGTTTTCACAAAATTTAAACATATTGCAGATAAAATGAGTGCAAATTACAATCCACAAAGGTTTTATGGCAAATATAACAAAGATTTTGCACATATTAAAGAGAATTTGTTTGCTTACCCACAAAAACAAATAAATGGAACGAAATCCGTGGAATTGTATTGCACAGACTCTTTAGAAGACGAAATATATTTAATTGCAGAAAAAATACAAAAATTGATAAAAAATGGTGCAAAATATAAAGAAATTGGCATAATAGCACCAAATATTGATAAATACTTGCCATATATTGATAAAATTTTTACAAATAACAATTTTAGTTATTTTGTATCTAAACCATATGATTATAGTTTGCACCCATTGTTTCAGTTGGTTAAAAATACTCTTGAGATGATAAGAAAAAATTACGAAAAATCAACAGTGATTAATTTTTTGTCAAATATATTAGTAAATTGCGAAAATTTAGATAATTTTATCAACTATATTGAAAAATATGGTATAAATTATGCAAAATTCAAGAATAAATTCACAAAATATGATGAAAAAATTATAAGTGAGCAAGAATTTTTGGCTATTGAAGAAGTGAGAGCTAAAGTGCAAACTTACACTTCTTATTTTTCAAAGGCAAATAGTGTTAAAGAATTTAATAATTCAATTAGAAATTTGCTTGAAAACATGAATATTCAAGAAAAACTTGATAATTTAATGACTATTCAAGATTCAGTTAATGCGAACATAACAAAGCAAGCACTTGAAAAACTTAATAATTGTTTAAATGAATTGGACGAATTTTTGGGAGATGAACAATTAAATGTTGATATGTATGAGAACATACTTCTTTCTGGTCTTGAGGTTAGTGATGTTTCCCTTATTCCTATTTCACAAGATGCAATAAATATATTATCAGATAGTGATGGTATTGGAAGAACCAAATATCTATTTATTGTTGGTGCAACAGACGGAGTTTTCCCAAGACGAAAAGATGATTGTGGTATTATTCTAGACAATGAAATGAATGAACTTAATGATAAATATCACAAAACAATTGAACCAACAATAAAAACAATTAACAAAAGAGAAAGATTTAAAGCATATCAAACTGTGCTTCTTGCAACTGAAAAATTGTATATGAGTTATAGCATTGGCAGTGGTGATGAAATAAACACTCCAAGCATGATTATGAAACAATTGATCACCATGTTTGGTGGAGAACAATATTTGTCAATTCAAAAATATAATTCACAATTTGAATTTGGTTCAGAAAATATAAAAGAAGATGTATTAAATAAAATTTCATGCAACAAACAAGCAGAAAAATATTTGTGTATGCAGATAGGTAATTTTAAAACTTATGGTAATTATGACAACAATATGCTTACTTTTGCAGTTTATAATGAGTTAATACAAAAAAGTAACGACAAAATAAACAAAATTCTGCAAAATACACAAAAAAATACTAATTTTAATATTAAAAATGCAGAAAATTTATATTTTGATAATAATAAAACAAGTGTCAGTCAATTAGAAAAATATTTTACTTGTCCATTTTTGTTTTATGCAAATTATGGTCTTAGACTTAAAGAAAACGAAACTAGTGACCTTAGGGCCATGGATATTGGTAATATTTTGCATAAAGTTGCAGAAATTTTTGTAAAAAATTTCACTGCGAACAACAGTTTAAATGTAAAAAATACTGCAAAAAAATTAATAAATGACATTTTAAACGAAGAATACGTTGTTGATGACAATAAATTCTTATCGCAAATCATTTATGATGAATCAATACGACTTTGTGAAAAACTTGCTGATGAAATAACTCATTCAAAATTTAAACCATATGCTGTTGAGAAAACTTTTGGTTTAAATGGTGCTGTTAAAATTACGGATAAAGTTTGCTTGGAAGGAAAAATTGACCGTATTGATAAATATCAGGACAAATTTAGAATTATCGATTACAAAACAGGTAAAATTGAAGACAATTTAAAACTTGTTTATTTTGGTAAAAAAATTCAGCTTATTAGTTATTTGCTTGCGATGAAAAGTTCTGGTTTAAAGCCTGCTGGTGTTGTGTATTATCCAATAAGAAATGAGTATGCAGCAGATGAAAATACTTCTAGCAAAATGAAAGGTTTTTTGCTTGATGATGTTGATACCATTATGGATATGGACACTAGCTTGTCGCAAGATAATTTGTCTAGTAAATATGTTTATGCAAAACTATCAAATTCAAAAAAAGATGGGCTTACTATAAACCACAGAATCGGCAATTATTTTAGTCAAGAAGAATTTGAATCTGTGTGTGAGTATGTTGAAAAATTGTGTAAAAATGCTATTGATGAAATTTTGTCTGGATATATTGAGCCAAGTCCAATAAAAGTTAGCAGTAGCAGTCATTTGCCGTGTGAAAAATGTCAGTTTGCAAGCATTTGTGGTGTTGAAAAAACAAACTATAAAAATGGCAGAAAATGTTATAGTTCTGTTAGTATGAAAGATATCAATAGGAGCGAGGTGTAGTATGGTTAATTTTACAAAATCACAACAAGCAATTATTGATAGCAGAAATAAAAATATGATTGTTAGTGCTGCTGCCGGAAGTGGAAAAACCACAGTTATGATTGAAAGAATAAAAGATTTAATTTTGAAAGACCATGTTGACATTTCAAACTTTTTGATTGTAACATTTACAAAAGCGTCTAGCGAAGATATGAGAGAAAAACTTGTTTCTAAATTAACCAGTGAAGAACCAACTCCGTTTTTGCTTGAGCAACTTGATAAAATTGGAACGGCAGATGTTAGCAATTTGCATAGTTTTTGTGCAAAACTATTAAAGACATATTTTTTTGAGGCAGGTGTTGATCCAACATTTGTTGTTCTTTCAGATGATGAAGCAAATATGCTAAAGCAAAAGGCTTTGAATGTGTTATTTGATGAAATTGTTGAAAGTAAGGATAAAAGTGCATATAACTTGCTTGATGCATTGCAGCAAAACAGAAGTGATGAAAAAATAAGAAATACAATTTTGAAATTGTATGAATTTTTGAATGTTATTTTAGACAGAGATGCGTGGTTTAAAAGCTCAATGGACAAAATATATAACGATGATTTAAATAAAAACCAGGCTGCGAATATCATAAATGGTTATGTTTGTGCAAGAATTCAAAAGATTTTGCAACAAATTGCAGAAAAAATTGAAATGTGCAACAAATTGCATTTGACAGATTTGGTTGCTTATTTGCAAGAGATTGAAAGTGAATTGAATAAAATTAAGTCACAAAATGGTTTTTCAAAAAATGCAAAATTGATTTTTGAAATTGAAAATTTTAAAGTTCCACCAAAAGTTGAACCAGTTTTTGATGAATACAAAAAAAATATTGATAATTTTAGAAAGAATATCAATGAAGAATTGGGAAACTTTAGAGACAATTTTGTTTCAAGTGATTCTGACAAGATTAAAACTGAATTATTAAAAACAAAAGAGTTAGTGTTTGAACTATATAAAATGACCAATAATTTTATAGGTATTTATACAAAACTTAAAAAAGAAAAATGTGGCCTAGATTTTAATGATTTGGAACAATTCACATTAAAAGTTTTAGAAAATTCAGAGATTCTTTCTACTTTAAAACAAAAGTATAAATATATTTTTGTTGATGAATATCAAGATATTAACAGTGTTCAGGAAAAAATTATAGAACTATTATCTGGTGAGACTAATCGCTTTATGGTTGGTGATATTAAGCAAAGCATTTATAGATTTAGATTGTGCGATCCAGATATTTTCCTAGAAAAATATTATTCATATGATAGTGATAAAAAATGTGAGAAATTTGATTTGTCAGATAACTTTAGAAGTAATAAATTAATCCTTGACTTTGTAAACTCAATTTTTAACGACAGAATGACAAAAGATTTTGGTGGCATTGACTATAGAGAAACTGCTCAATTTGTTGCAGGAAGTAAAATTGAAGATGAAACCCCTGTTAATTTAATTTATATAAACACTGAAGACGTAAAATCATCTGAAGATGAACATTTACCAGCTGTTTATTCTGTAAAAAATCATATTCAAGAAGACGAAGAAGAAAGTTTGAAAAATCAGGCAGAAATTAACTATATAATTGCAGAAATACAAAATCTTGTTGCAAACAAGCAAATCTATGATGCAAAACTTGAAAAATATAGGCCTGTTAGATTTAAAGATATTGCCATTCTTGTTCCTGCAAGAGAAAATTTTGTTCCAGACCTTGTTTATTCAATGGAGAAAAATGATATCCCTGCAAGCACAGATATTAAAGAAGATGTTCTAAATAATAAGTATATAAAAACTTTATATTCAATTTTAAATTTGGTATATAATTTTAAGCAAGATATTGAACTTTTTAACTGTATGCACTCAAATTTGTTTGGTTTTACACTTGATGAGTTAACTTCTATAAGATTATTTGCAAAAGATTGCAGATTTTTTCATCAATGTATGACAAAATGTGCAGAAAATAACGAATTTTCTGCAGAATGCAGACAAAAAGTAGATAATTTTATTAAAAAAATCAATAATTTCAAACAAGTTGCTGGCTATAAAACAATAAAACAACTTGCTTCAGAAATAGCCGGCGAACTTGATATTGAAAATTATATGCTATGTGAAGTTGATGGGCAGTCGCAGATTTCTTTACTGAATAAATTTTTACAAAGTTTACCAGACCAAAATTTATTTGAATATTTTAGTGACAACAAAAAACTTGAGCTTTTGATTGAAAAAACATCAAAATCTAATGCTGTTACGATTTTGACAATTCACAAAAGCAAAGGACTTGAATTTCCTATAACATTTGTGACAAACTGTTCAAGACAATTTAATTTAAGGCATTTAAGAGCAGACACAATCTTCAGCAAAGATTATGGCATTGGTATGGAATTTTATGATACAGAAAATAGAGTAAAAAATAATACTATTGCAAAAGAAGCCATTAAAATTTCTGAAACAAAAAATAGTGTGGAAGAGCAACAGAGATTGTTGTATGTTGCGCTTACCCGTGCAATCAACAAATTATATGTTGTGGCAGCTTGTGATGCTTCAAAAATCAAAGAAGAATTTCCTGAGAGAAAAAATAAGTTTACAGATTGGTTTGACCCAATGGTTTATAAATACTTGTCAGGTGAAACTATAAAAAATGTTGATATAAAGGTGCTCGAAGCTCCTGACCTTTTGCAAGAACAAAAAGTTGATAAAAATAAAGAAATTGTAATTAATGCTGAAACAAATATGTTCTCACCAATTATAAAAGAAGCATTAAACTTTAAATATAGTGACGAAAAATATACACATATTTCACAAAAGACTTCGGTAACCGAAATAGCAAGTGGATATCATGAAAGTGAAGAGGTTTATGAAAAACAAAAAGGGATGTTTAGTTCTAGTAGCATAGACAAGGGCAATGCTTATCATAAACTCATGCAATATATAGATTTTTCGGCAAACACTCAAGAAAAACTGAATGCAAACATTCAAGAACTTTTGCGTGCTGGCAAAATTTCAGAGCAAGAACTTAAGTTTGTTAATTTAAACAATATTTTGAATTTGCTCAATAATCAAGAATTTATCAAAGTTATCAGTTCTGGGAAAGTGCTTAGAGAAAAAGAATTCTTTATGAATATGGGAACTAGTGATCATATTCAAATTGTGCAAGGGGTTATTGATCTTGCTGTTGTTTGCAGTGACGGAATTATTATTCTTGATTATAAAACTGGTAGATTTTTGGAAAAGTCACACTTGGTGCAATATTCAAACCAAATTAATCTTTATGCTGATGCAGCATACAGAATATATAATCAAAATGTGATAAAAAAGGGTATTGTGGGCGTTGAAACAACTCAAATCTATTGGCTATAATTTCAATTAAAAAAACAAAAAAATATACGAAATTGTAAAAAAATATTAAAAATCATTAGTAATCTTTCATTTTTTGTGATAATATAATCATGTAAATTAAAAAATAAGGAGATTATTATGCGTGATTATATAACCACAATTTTTAATTTGATTGTTGGTCTTGTTGACCCAGAAAAAATATTGATGCTTGCACTTATTGGTTGTGGCATTGTTATTATTTGGCAATCAATAGGACTATTTGTTAACTTTCATGCAACACTTGCAAGAAAGTGCAGAAAAATTAGCAAATTTTTGTCAACTAACGGGCTTTCTGCTCAAAACTATAATAACTTTTTGGCACTAGTTGCAAAAATGCCACAAGAGTTTATTCGTGGGTATAAAACTTTTGAACATGCAAGCTATGGTCTTCCTTCAGACTATATAAAGAGATTTGAAAGTGTTGATGTTGAAACAAATGGTGGAATGTTTAACCATGGAAAATCAATTTTAAAAGCATTTATATATGCATACACATTTATCCTTTCACTTCTTGGTATTGCTCTTATTGGTTCAGAGCAAATAACTGGTGCAAATCTTGCAGAAGCATTACTTGTTCCAATTCTATTTTTAATTATCGCAAAAGTAATTTACTATATTTTTGTGGCAATCAGACAACAACAATATAGAATTGCAGTTGACGAATTTAATGAAATGCTCGACATAATGAACGAAAAAATTGAAAACAATGATAATCTTCCAGGACCTGATGTTTTGGCACTTGCAGAAGAAGAACTTGCAAGAGAAAACAGTAAACATTATCAAACAGAAGAATATCCACTTTATGTTGATAAAATCACAGAAAACAACGCTTATCAAGAAAATGCTCAAGATGATAGTGTTATAACAGAGCAAGAAATTGAAAATTATATTGAAGAAATAAAAGATCAACCACAAACAGCTCCAAAAGAAGAAAAAGTGGCAAAACTTGAAAAAGAAAAAGTTGAAACTGTTAAAGTTGAAACCACTAAAACAGCTCCAAAAAAGAAAACTGTTACAGCAAAAAAAGTTGAGGAAAAACCTGCTGAAAAAGTTGAAACCAAGACAGAATCAAAAACAAAACAAAAAAATCATAAACCAATTCAAGACAAAAAAGTTAGACTAAAAAAAGAGGACAATGAAGATATGGAAAATGAATCAAAAAGAGGCAGAGGCAGACCTAAAAAGATTCCAGAAGGAGAACTTGTTATAACCAACGATAAAGAGTTTGAAGAGGCTTTGAGCCGTGCTGAAAAACTTATGAGAAAAAGCGAAGAAGCTCTCTCTAGCAGCCAAGCAAAAAGAGTTGAAAAGGCAATTAAAGAACTTGTTGATGCAATGAATGCATACAAGGAGAATAAATAATGAAAAAAGTAAAAAAGAGCATGGCTCTTGGAGAGGTTCTTTCAATCGACCCAAGTCTTGCTGAAATTTTGATGGGTTTTGGACTTCATTGTTTCAGTTGTCCACTCAGTCAAATGGAGACCTTGGAAGAAGCAGCTATGGTTCATGGTGTTGATTGTGACTACTTAGTAAAAAAAATCAACGAACATCTTAAGAAGAAGAAATAAAAGGCAGGGTTCAACCCTGTTTTTATTTTATTGCAAAAATTAAAATAATAATTGCAGCAATAAGCAAATAGGCAGCAAACCAAAGCCATTTGTTTTTGCTAACAAGTTTAAGCATCAGTTTTAAGGTGAGAAGAGCAGAAACAAAGGCGACAATGCAACCGATAATCATTGGCAAAATGTCTGATGATGAAAATTCAAACCCATATTTTGAGCCTTTGTATATTTCATAAACAGTGCCAAATATGATTATGGGAATGCTCAAGAGAAAACTAAATTCTGCCGATTGTTTTTGTCCAGCCCCTGCAAACACTCCAACACATAAAGTGCTGCCACTTCGGGATAACCCTGGCAAGACGGCAATTCCTTGCATAATTCCAACGGCGATACTTTGTTTGTAAGATATTGGTGCAAGTGGATTATATTTTTTAGACTTTATAAACATGTTTAGGGCAAAAAGCATAAAGGCAGTGATGATGAACCCAACTGCAATAATAATCAAGTTGCCTTCGGCACCAACAAAATGGTCAATCGCAAGACCTATAACTGATGTTATTATGCTTGAAAGTAACAACATTCTCATATACTTGTCTAGAGGATGAGATATAATTTGCCAAATTTGTTTGCGCATAACAATAACAAGCGCAAGAAGTGTTGAAAAGTGAAGAAGAATGTTGTATAGCACACTGCCAGAAGAAAACCCAAATGCAAGTTCAAAAAATGTTAAGTGTCCACTACTAGAAATTGGTAAAAATTCGGTGAGTCCCTGAATTAGTCCTAAAACTATTGCAACCCAAATTGCCATAATTACCTCCAAAAAAAGTTGGTTATTATAAACTATTTATTATTTTTTTAATTTATGCTTTATTTTTTTTGATATTTTTTGTATAATACCTTGCGTAAGGAGAAAAAATATGGAACTTGGAGTTGTTGGACTTCCTAATGTTGGAAAGAGTACACTTTTTAATGCAATAACAAAAGCAGGAGCGGAAAGCGCAAACTATCCATTTTGTACAATAGAGCCAAATGTTGGTGTTGTTGCTGTGCCAGATGAAAGACTTAATGTGCTTGGAAAAATGTACAACACACAAAAAATAACCCCTGCAAGT
>CAMOCH010000021.1 GCA_946610655.1 uncultured Clostridia bacterium | reverse complement strand
TAAACAAAGCATACAAATTTATTATGAATAACACTGGTGATGTTGTTGCACAAAGTTTGCAAGCTTCTTTTGAAACAACAAGTTTGCAAAGCTTGGCTGCTGCAGTTAACAGCTATAAATCAATCGATGCATGGATGGACAACCCTGCCATGACTGAAGACAGTTATATTCGTTTGCTTCAAGTTATGGGTAACAGTGGCGAACTTACAAAAAACGTAGCCTTTTCTAGTGTTGTTGATAATACAATTGCAAACAAAATCTAAAAGCTAAAAACAATATGGATAAACTTTTATGCCTAGATTCAATCAGCTTAACATATCACACAAAAAAAGGTGAAACCCTTGCTCTAGACAATTTGTCCATAGATGTTCAAAAAAACCAGTTTATTTCAATTGTTGGCCCTAGCGGTTGTGGAAAAACCACAATACTATCCATAATCAGTGGTCTTATTAAGCCATCAAAAGGAAATGTAACTATTGAAGAAGAACAAGTGACAAAGCCAAGCAGCAAAGTTGGTTATATGTTTCAACGTGATAATCTGTTTGAATGGCTTACCATAGAAAAGAATGTATTACTTGGTCTTGAAATAATGCATAAGAAAAATAAAGAAACAAAAGAATATGCAAAAGCGCTGATAAAAAAATACGGACTTGAAGAATTTAGTCATAGTTTTCCGAGTGAACTTTCTGGAGGAATGCGACAACGCACAGCACTTATCAGAACGCTTGCAACCAAGCCAGAAATTCTTCTGCTTGATGAACCTTGTAGTGCTCTTGACTACCAAACAAGACTGCTAGTTCAAGATGATATTAAGTCTATCATAAACGAAGAACAAAAAACTGCAATACTTGTTACTCATGACATCAGCGAAGCAATTTCGATGAGTGACAAAATTATAATACTTTCGCATCGTCCAGGAACAGTAAAAAAAATTGTCGAGCTTGATTTTGATAAAAAACTTACTCCTTTTGAAAGACGAAGCGAACCACAATTTTCAAAATATTTTGACATGATTTGGAGGGAACTATTATGAAATACTCTCTTGATCACAAAAAATATTTAAGAAAACTATGCATGCAAGACATTTTTATACATGTTTGCAGAATTCTTCTTTTGGCACTTATTATAGGATTATGGGAATCCGTTGCAAATTCTGGAATTGTTGACCCATTTATTACAAGTAGTCCTTCAAGAATAATAAATAAACTTTCAGAAATGTTTGCATCTGGCACAATTTGGAACCATATTTTTATAACCCTTGAAGAAACCATATTAGCATTTTTGTTTAGCACAATTATTGGAAGCATAATTGCAATTATTTTATATTTATGTTTACCACTCAAAAAAATCTTGGAACCATACTTAGTAATACTCAATAGTCTTCCCAAAATTGCTCTTGGTCCACTTATCATCATTTGGATGGGCATTGGCACCAAAGCAATCGTTACCATGGGTGTGCTAATTTGCGTAATTATAACAATCATAAGCATGCTCAACGGATTTATCGCTGTTGAAGAAGAAAAAATTATGGTTTTAAAAAGCATGGGTGCAAACAAATTGCAGATACTCACTAAACTTATCATTCCTGCAACTCTTCCAAATTTTATATCTGTTTTAAAAATTAATGTTGGAATGGCATGGGTTGGTGTTATTATGGGTGAATACTTATCTAGCAGTGCCGGCCTTGGATATTTGCTTGTGTATGGTGGACAAGTCTTTCAACTAGACCTTGTTATGACAACTATAATAATTTTATGCATTCTTGCAGGTATCATGTATTTTTTAATTTCTATTATCGAAATATTGATAAACAGAAAGAGAAAATAAGCAAAAATCCACTCAAAATTGAGTGGATTTTTTATTTTTTTGCAATTTTTAATATAATTTGTATTAATTTTTATATTAGATGCTCAAATTAACTGCAAATTATATTACTTTTATATTATTTTCACCTATCATAACATTAAGTTCGCTAATAAGTGCTTCATTAATATCAACTTTGCTTTGAATTGCGTATAACTGTTTATTCCATTGAACTTTAACAGAAGTGTTTCCTGGATAGCTTTCCAAAATATCATCAACCACACTTTTTATTCTTGTGTTATTAATATCATACTGCAAATATAGTGTTTTTGTAGATTTTTGTTTTTCTTCGCCAATAATTAACTTTTTAGACTCAACAACATCATCATTTGAATTGTTTTTTTCATCATCAACAAAAACAACTTCTGTTGCAACAACAATTGGGCTCATGCCTTCTCTTATGCTAAGTCTTCCTTTAATTGAAACAATTTTGTTTTCAGCAAGGTTATATCTTATTTTTTCATATTCTTTTGCAAACACCATGCAAGAGAACATTCCATATAAATCTTCCAAATCTAAGATTACCAAGGTTTTGCCAGATTTTGAGATTTTTCTGTTAATCTTATTAATAACACCACCACAAGTAACAAAACTTCCGTCTTGAAGTCCATACTGAGCAAACGAATTAACTGCATTTTCTGGGTCTTCTGCATTTTCAATCATATCAACATCAGATGGACCTTCCTCAATCATGCTACTATTGAAGTTAAATGTTTTAACCAACCCCATATAATCTTGCATTGGGTGTCCAGAAATATAAATTCCAAGTGCATCTTTTTCATATTTAAGTTTTGTTTTAAGGTCATATTCTTCAATGTTTGGATAATCAATTTTTATTGATTCTTCTTCACTCAAAACATCACTAAACAAACTGAATTGTCCTGCAAGTTTGCTTTGTTTTTCTTTTGCTGCACATGCCATTGCTGTTTCATAAACATTAATAAGTTGACTGCGTTTTTTACCAAAGCAATCAAATGCTCCACTATAAATCATACCTTCAATAACACGCTTGTTAATATTAAGTTCAACAGTTCTTAGAAGGAAATTTTCTAGACTTTTATAAAGTCCATTTTTTTCTCTTTCAGCAACAATTCCATCACAAACACCTTCACCAAGACCTTTGATTGCACAAAGTCCAAATCTCATTGCTCTACCCTTAACCGTAAATCTTGTTTTGCTAAGGTTTACATCTGGTGGCAAAATATCAATTCCTTCAGACCTTGAATAGCTAACATAGTGTGAAACTTCTGGTGCATTTGTAATTCTGTTATTGATAACAGCTGTTAAAAACTCTGGTTCATAATAAGTTTTTAAGTATGCAGTTTTATATGCAAGTGCTGCATAACATGCTGAGTGAGATTTGTTAAATGCATATTTTGCAAAGTTTTCCATTTCTCCCCAAACTTGCTCAGCAACTTCTTTTGGAACTCCTTTTGCAATGGCACCAGGAATTGCTGGATTTCCATTTTCAGCAGGTTTTCCATATAAGAAACATTTCTTTTCTGCTTTCATGGCGTCAACTTTTTTCTTACCCATCATACGACGAACCATGTCGGCTTGTCCAAGAGAATATCCAGCCATTTTTTGAACAATACGTTGCACTTGCTCTTGATAAACAATACAACCATATGTAACGTCCAAAATATCTTTTAATACTGGGTGAGCATATGTTACATCTTCTGGGTTATGTTTGTTGTGAACATATCTTGGAATACTATCCATAGGTCCTGGACGATACAATGAAACTGCCGCAATAATATCTTCAAGACTGGTTGGTTTAAGCTCTTTTAAAAATTTTTGGAATCCACCACTTTCAAGCTGGAAGATTGCAGCTGTATTTCCTGAAGAAATAAGTTCATAAACTTTTGGGTCTTCATATCCTAAAACATCAAAGTCAATAACTCTATCTTTGCCATAGTTCTCAAAAACAAGTTCCTGACAAGTTTTAATATCATTAAGGTTTCTAAGTCCCAAAAAGTCCATTTTTAAGTGTCCTAAACGCTCGATATCAATCATTGAGTATTGAGTTGTTAAGTTATCACCATTTCGGCCAAGAGGAATATAGTTTTCAAGAGTATCAAAACCAATAAGTATTCCACATGCGTGAGTACCACAGTTTCTTGGCATGCCTTCAAGACGCATAGCAAAGTCGATAACTCTTCTAAGAGTTTCATTATTTTGATATATCTCCACAAGTTCTGGAACAGAATAATCGGTTGGGTCATCTGGGTTATGATATTTTCCAAAACATTTTTTCAAAACATCGTGATGTTTTGCATCCATCATAGGAATAAGTTTTGTAACTTTGTCTGTTTCAGAATATGGCACACGCAAAACACGACCAACGTCTTTGATTGCCATTTTTGCAGCCATTGTTCCAAATGTCAATATGTTTACAACTTTGTCTTCTCCATATTTCTTTTTAACATAGTCAATAACTTTATCTCTTCCATCATCAGAAAAGTCAATATCAAAATCTGGTGCAGACACACGTTCCAAGTGCAAAAATCTTTCAAAAAGCAAATCATATTTAAGTGGGTCAATATCAGTTATGTTAACAGTGTATGCAACAATACTTCCGGCACCAGATCCACGACCTTGTCCAACAGGAACACCCATTTCATGCGCAGCCATAATGTAATCACGCACAACTAAGAAATACTGTGCATAACCAAGTTTATGAATTATCGCAAGTTCACTATCTGCTCTTGCTCTAATTTCTGGAGTTTCTTTTCCATATCTCTTTTTGATACCTTCTGCAACCAAATAGTCAAGATAATCTTTACAACTCATTCCATTTGGTGGTTGATAGTTTGGAAAGTGATAAATATTTTTATCCATGTTTTGGCTCGGTGCCATGGTAAAGTCAAAATTACATTTGCACGCAATTTCAATTGTGTTATCAATGGCATCAATATCATCAGGAAGAGATTTTATCATTTCTTCACGAGATTTAAAATAATAATCCTTGCCTGTCATTTTAAATCTGTCTGTTTCATCAACAGTTGTTTGAAGGGATATACACACCATAAGATCTTGCAATTCTGCATCTTCTTTATAAATATAATGCACATCGTTTGTTGCAACAGTTTTAATGTTATATTTTTTAGAAAATTCTCTTAAGTATTTATTAACTTTTGTTTGATCATCAATAAAAGCTCTATATTCTTCATCAAGTTCTGATGGGTCATCTGGACGGTGCATTTGGAGTTCCAAATAAAAATCTTCACCGAATACTTCTTTAAACCATAAAACTTGTTTTTCTGCTTCTTCAAATTGATTTTGAAGAATAAGTCTTGGCACTGTTCCTGCAAGACACGCAGATGTGCAAATAAGACCTTTGCTATGTTCTTTTAATGTTTTATAGTCTATTCTTGGCTTATAATAAAACCCATCACGAAAGGAAATAGAATTAAGTTTTGAAAGATTTAAATAGCCTTCTTCATTTTTTGCAAGCAAAATCAAATGCTCTAGTTTTTGTTTGCCATTTTTTTGCCATAAATCACTTGCAACATACATTTCGCAACCAATAATTGGACGAATTCCAACTTTTCTGCACGCATCAAAAAATGTGATTGCACCATACATGTTTCCATGGTCAGTAATTGCAATTGCAGGCATACCCATTTGTTTTGCAACCTTAACAACTTTTTCAATTCTTGCACAACCATCAAGCAAACTATATTCTGTGTGCAAATGAAGATGAACAAAATTATTTTTGTCCATAAGTGTGTGCATTGGGGCTTTTACTTTCTTCAAATTTTTGTTTTTAACGTCCAAAAAGCCAATAAACTTGCCACGATCGTTTACACTAATTTTCTTTCCACTTTTTTGATTGTAATAAAATTGAAGTTTAGTCATTAGTCTCTCCCAATTCTTTTGCTATTTGTGCCAATTTTCTAAATCTTAAATTCACGGCAGATTTTGTTATTTTTCCATCAAGAAGCTCAACAATGTCTTGAAGTGAAGCTTCTGGATGTTCTATTCTTATTTTTGCAATTTCTCTTAAACTTTGTGGCAAGCTATCTATGCCAATTATGCTATCTATCAAATTAATTGCCTCAAGTTGTTTAAGCCCAGCATTAACAGTTTTATCAATATTTGCGCTTATGCAGTTACTTTGACGATTAATCAAATTTCGCATTTGTCTGCTTACTATTTCATTTTCAATTTCCAGATAACTTTCACTTGCACCAAGAGTTGCAAGAATTGTTCCAATTTGTTCGCTACCCTTTATATATACCACATAATTTTCGCCACGCATAACAATTTTTGCAAACACATCAAAGTTTGTAAGTAATTCACAAACGATATCTGCCTGATTTCCACTTGAAAAGCTCCACTCCATGTGATATCCACCAGTTTTTTCTGGATTTTTGCTTGTTGGAATACTAATACTTCCTGCACCCAAAAACATGCCTGCAAGGTATGCAATTTTGCCCTCTTTTTCAATTAACAAATGTTGATCACCAACAAGGCTTATGTTTGTTCTTCCATATTCATCAAGACAAATGATTCCGCAATCTTTTAAAATTTGATTTGCGCTTTCTGAGTCTATTGAAAGAGACACCCTTTTGCCCAAATTTTTCTTTGAACCAGTGAGCTCAATTTGTGCATGTGGATAAAGTTTTTCTATAATTTTTTTAGTAAACTTTAAAATATCGTAGTTTTCAGTTGTTATAGTAAATGACATTTGTTTATTAGAAATTATAATCGAGCCACAAGAAAGAATGACACCACAAAGAACGGCAATTTCATTGCCGTCATAGTTTGCTGACAAAATTTCATTTTTGGCTTTAACAGAAAATGTCATTTCTTTTGTTCCTTTATTTTTGTTTAAGTTCTAGTAATTTATCTATGTTTTTAACTCTTTCAAGAGGAATATTATATTTTTTAATAAGTTCCAAGCAAGACTCAACATCACAAATTCTCTTTTTATTGTGAGCATCACTGCTTACAACAAAATTCACACCACTATCAATCAAAATTTTGATATCGTCATCAGTAAATTTCATATGCTTGCTGTTAAATTCAAGAATAACACCTTTTTTCGCACATGCTTCTGCAACTCTTTTTGTGTCAACTCGAATATACTCGTTTAAATGTGTGATTATATCAATTGGATATCTTTCAATCGCATTTAAATATGCCTGAGTGTTCTTTTCTATCTGCTCGCTGGTGTTACGATTTTTCTTATCAAAATATTTTATAAAATTTGTTTTTGTTCCTTTGTGGTAACCCATCAAAAGAATATCCAATTTTTTAATTTGTTCATCTGTTAAATCAATCTGTCCATCTTGTCCCAAAAGATTTGATTCAACGCCCATATAAACCTTTATCCCAAGTTTGTTTGTTGCGTCAATTGTTTCTTTTTTGGCCTTATCTAGTTGTTTTGGAGATATTCCATAAAACAAGTGTTTTGGACCATGATCTGTTATGGCAATTTCACTAAGTCCCAACTCTTTTGCTCTTTCAGCCATTTGAAAAATTGAGTGTCTTGCGTGATACCATTTTGAATATCTGCTATGTGTGTGATAATCTGCTAGTACTTTCATCATTTTCTCCTAAATATTCTACTTCTTTTTGAAGCAATACACCAAATTTTTCATATACTTTTTGCTCAATTATGCTCGCAAGATAATCAAAATCTTTAAATGTTGCTTCACCATTATTCACAATAAAATTTGCGTGAATATTGCTTATTTTTGCATCTCCACAAGATAATCCTTTTAAACCAGCTCTATCAATATAGTATCCTGCAGAAATGTTATTATATTTTTTGAACACACTCCCTGCGCTTGGAAGCCCAGGTTGTGAGTTTTTTCGTTTTTGCATATTCTCCTGCATTTTTTGCCATATGTCTTGCTTATTCCCATCAGAGAGCAAAAACGTTGCAGACAAAATTATGCTTTTATCTTGTTGAAATTGTGAAAACCTATAATCAAACTTTATATCTTTTGCATCAACACTTTTAATTTTGCCAGCTTTGCATATCAAAACACTTTCTAATATGTTTGACATTTCTGTGCCAAAAGCTCCAGCATTGTTATAGATTGCTCCACCAACAGTTGCAGGAATTCCAAACAAGCCTTCCATTCCACTAAGTGAATGTTCTTTTGCCGATACACAAACAGCAGAGAGCATTGTTCCACAATCGGCAATAATTCTATTTTGAAAAACTCTTATACCACTTTGTATTTGTTTTGTGGAAATAAACACACCTTTTATTATTCCATCTCGAGGAACAATGTTAGTCATATTTCCCAAAACTTTAAAATTAATGTTGCTATGCTGAAGATTAATTATGTAACAAATAAAATCATCAATGTTTTTAGGAAGCACCAAATATTCAAAATTGCCACCAAGTTTTAACGAACAATACTTTGCGGCATTTGCCATATAAATTATATCTTCTTCTTTTACAATACTCGAAAGTAGTATATTCATATATTACACCAAACCTCGTTTTTTTTCAATTATTATTTTATATATTTATTAAAATAATTAGTTAAAGACATTTTGATATTTTTGAACCACTGCATTCTCAATTTCATTCATAACTCCATTTTCATAAATTTTCAAATTATCAGTGCACGGCAGCATGCAAATATTTGCTAATTTTGTTTGAACACTTGCACTTAATAAATAGTTAATAAACTTTTCACAAATCTCTGCTTGATTAGTTAATTTACAAACACTAACATATTGCACTAAATCACAATATCCATCTGCCGGCTCATAAACTGCACCACTCCATTTGCCAAGATTCACTCTGTTTTCAATTCTTAAATAATCACGAATTGTTCCAAGCAAAATTTGCGATTTTCCCTCAACAAAATCACAATATGCATTATATGCAGTTTTATTAATATTATTTTCGTCATAAGCATAAGGTTCATTGTTATAGTTAAGCAATTTGCTTGGATGATTAATCTTTTCTCCAAACGCAACTGAATATGTTATTTTTTGTTTACCTTTTTTGTTTGTAGTAACAAACCCTCTACTGAGTGCAATATCTGCAATTTTATTATCACCAACAACCTCTTGCGAAGAAATATAAACATATCTGCTTTGGCACCAACCAACAGCATAAACGTCACTATCAATTTTGCCAGTTTCTAATATTTGAGCATTCACGTTATATTTGACATCAATCTTTTGCAAATAATTTTTAAGTGATTTACCAATAGCCGTGCCATAAGAGAACATTGCCGGATATTGCCCTTGACTTATCGCAAGCTCACATTCTTGCTCGCTCATATTTTTAACCATAAAATATGTGCCTTTATTTTGCTTTTCAAAATCTATAGCAATATTTGAGAGAAAACTTGATTTACTTCCACTGCCACCTTCAAAACTATCAATATTCCAAATTTCAAGAACCTGCATATTTATATTTTGATTATTATTTATGTTTGTTTTTATTGAAAAATAAACTGCTGGCAAAATAACCACCAAGCAAACAACCATAGTAATCAAAATTATTCTAAAAAAAATAATTTTTAATATGTTTTTAAATTTCATATTCAAATATATGAATATTCATAAAAATTTTATTACAAACAAAAAAACAGCAAAAATTTTGCTGTTTTTATGAAAATTTACCATATTTTATAATAATTTTTATATATTTTTGCGTTTTTTATATATTTTTTGTCATATAGATAATTAATTTAAAAAGAAATTATGCAAATTTAATTAATATGTCTTATTTTTTGTGAAAATAATTAAAAATATTAATTGCAGTCTTTGCTCCAACACCTTTAATATTCGCCAGTTCTTCTGCACTAGCGTTCATGATTGCATCCATGGTTTTTAAATTTTGAAAAAGCACTGCAGCTGTATTCTTTCCCACACCTTCAATTTTAGTAAGTTCACTTTCCAGTTCTTTTTTACCACGAACATTTCTATGAAATAGCACTGCAAACCTGTGGCTTTCATCACGGACACGTTGAAGCAGTCTTAATGCATAATCGGTTTTTGACAATTTTATTGGAATGCTGCTTGATGTGGTATAAATTTCTTCATCTTGTTTAGCTAAACTTATGAAAGTTATTCCGTTTATTCCAAGTTCGGTTGCAATATCTTTAACACTGTTAAGCTGCCCAATTCCCCCATCAATTAATATAATATTTGGTTTTTCTCCAAACTCAACATCTCCATTTGCAAGTTTTAGAAGTCTTCTTGTTATAGTTTCTTTCATGCAAGCAAAATCATTTGCGCCCTCAACAGTTTTTATTTTAAATTTTCTATACAGCTTTTTGTTTGGCTCACCGCCCTCAAACACAACCATGCTTGCAACATTATTTGTTCCACTAATGTTTGAAATATCATATCCCTCAATTCTGTATGCACTTTCAATATTAAGCAGTTTTGTTAAGTCATCTAACGCACCAGATGTCAACGCTTGTTTTCTTGATAAGCTATCCATTGACCTTTCTGCATATTCTTTTGCGTTATTTTTAGCAGTTAAAAGAAGTTCCTTTTTTATACCCTTTTGTGGACATGTTATTTTAACAACTTTTTGATAGTTATTTAAAAAATACAAAGGGACATCTTCCATGAGTGATTCATCTAAGTCTTCACAAACAATTTCATTTGGCATATTAACAACATTAGAATAATACTCAACCAAAAAGCTTGTTATAATTTCTTGCTTTTCACCAACTATGTTATATAGTGGATAATTTTGTTCCCCAACCATTTGCCCTGCGCGAATTGTTAGCACATTGATGGCAGAAATTCCACTATCTTCACTTTCATAGTAAGCAAACACATCAATATTTTTGCTGCTAGACAAACTTGTGATAATTTTACTCTCCATTTTATCAAGCATTTGGATGTAATCACGACATTTAAGCGCTTCTTCAAAATTTTCTACTTGCGCAAAATTATTCATTTTTTCAATCAAGTTTTTTCTAACAACTTTTGTGTCACCATTCAAAAAATCAATAACTTTCAAAACGGTGTTTTTATATTCTTTTTCTCTTGACAAATCTGCACATGGCGCCAAACAATCACCAATATCTCCATGCAGGCAACCTTTGCATGGCAATTTTTGTTTGTCAAAATTTTTATTGCACCATCTAACCGGAAATGCCGATTTTATAATACTCATCAATCCCGAAATTGGAATACCCGTAACATATGGGCCAAACAGCAAACTTCCATCTCTTTTTGGGCGCCTTACTATTTGCACCCTTGGAAATTTCTCAGCCATATCAATTTTTATATATGGAAAACTTTTATCATCTTTAAGTAAAATGTTATATTTTGGCTTATACTTTTTAATCAAATTATTTTCCAAATTAAAAGCATCAAGTTCATTATTAACAATAATATAATCAAAATCAAAAATATTTTTAACAAGAGCATAGGTTTTTTGAGTTTTACTAGTATTATCAAAATAACTTTTAACCCTGTTTCTAAGTTTTTTTGCTTTTCCAACATAAATAACAGTGCCACTCTCATTTTTCATAATGTAGCACCCTGGTTTATATGGAAGCAACTTCACTTTTTCTCTAAGTTCCAAAATATTCATATATTAATTATAGCATAAACTTGCAAAAAGTAAAATATGTTTTATTCAAAATATTTCGTAAGCTCCACTATTGTTCCGGCGCCCAAAATCAAAATTGTGTTGCCAGCAATATCATAAGTTTTTAGAATTTTATAAGCATCAGCAAAAGTTGAACAATATTCACAATCAGAAATCATAATGTTTTTACTCAAATTTTCACTGGTTATTCCATCAATCGGCTGCTCCCTTGCTGGATAAATTGGAAGCAAAATAAGTTTGTCTGCATATTTAAAACATTCACAAAATTCTTTCCATAAATACTGCGTTCTGCTGAAAGTGTGAGGTTCAAAAACCACAACTAGTTTATTTTTTGTTAAACCTTTTGCTGCATTAATGCTCGCAGCGATTTCTGTTGGATGGTGGGCATAATCATGAATAATCACTGCGTTTTTATCACTAATCTTTTGAAATCTGCGTTCACTCGATTTATAATTTTTTAAAGCTAATTTAATTGTTTCAATATCAATATTTTCACCAAGTGCAACACTTATTGCTGCAAGTGAATTATATATGTTATGCTTCCCTTCAATAGACAATTCAATTTTGCCCATATCTTTGCCATTATAGATAAGATTATAAAAATATTTTTGATTGTTTTCACCAATATTTTCTGCATACAAATTTGCATTTCTATTATTCATTGAATAGCAGATTTTTTTATTATTTATGTTAACATGGTTTAAAAATTTGTCATCACAATTTAATATCACTTTTCCATGCTGTTTTGTGTTATTTGCAAAATTTTTAAAAGAATTTTGCAGATTACCTATATTTTTAAAATAATCCATATGGTCTTTTTCAACATTTAGAATAACTGAATAATCACTACTGAGAGACAAAAAACTATCACAATATTCGCACGCTTCGGTTAT
>CAMOCH010000020.1 GCA_946610655.1 uncultured Clostridia bacterium | reverse complement strand
TTTTTTTGTTGTAAACAAATGTGATTGTATGTTAATATAAAGCCATGAAAGAATTTTTTAAAAAGATTTATACAAAAGAGTATTTATTGTTTTTGATAATGGGGTATTTGCCACTTGTTTACAAAGTGTTTCAAACAGCATTTTTAAATTCTTTTGAAAACGCAATGAAAATTGTTGGACAAATGGTTTTAATTGAAATACTTTTTAAAATTTTTCAAGAAACATTAATAACTCCAATGTTTAAAGTGCTTGGGAAAAATGACAATACAGAAAATAATAAAAATTATTATGCAAAAAAATTTTTGTGGATTTATTCACTTATTTGTGCAGGATTTACTTTATTGTTGTTTTTGTTGTTAAAACCAATTATGCAGATATCTCATATTCCGGAAGAAATATTTGATACAACATACACGTTTTTGCGAATGTTAGTTATTGCAAATGGCATAAAAATTATTGTTCAATATTTGCTTACTTTTAATATTATTTCAAAAGCAACAAAAAAACTATTTATATATATTCTTGTTAGTAGTGCTGCAACATTGATTTTAGATGTGATATTTATTCCTTCTTGGAGCTTAGGCTTTGGTGTTTATGGGGTGGGGATTGTTACATTGATTATTAACACAATTCAGTTGGTATATCTAATATTAACCATGCCAAAAGCTCAACAAGTAGAGAATTATAGCTTTGATTTAAAAAAATATACAAAGCTTACTTTGTTATCATTTTTTGAAACGGTAACGAGAAATTTATTTTATTATTTTATCATTTTAGTGTTTATTAATATGTTAAATAATCAAGGGCTATATTATGTTAGTAATGATTATATTTGGTCAATAATGTTAATACCAACACTTGCACAAAATATCTGTATAAAACAAGACATTTCTCATGATAATAGCTTCAGTTTAAAACCTTATGTTTTGCATAATTTTTTAATACTTGGATATATGCTTTTAAGTGTTCCTGTTGCTTTTGTTTTATTTAAATATGTTTATAAGTTTGAAAATTATTTTGAGTACTTTATTACACTATTAAAAATTGCACCATGTTATATTATTTTTGTTTTTGATAATGTAATTGAATCATATTTTATTGCAACAGGAAAATTAAAATACGTTTTCATTCAAACATTTATAACCAACATATTAGTGTACTTAACAAGTTTTATTTTTTATATAACTGGTATGTGGGTTATAACACTTGACAGCATAATAATTGTGTTTAGTGCAGGAATTATAGTGTCTAGCGTATACACACTATTTGCTTACATTTATGATAAAAAGAAAAATAAAGTGGTAACATAGTTCACATTTCTTCGTCATTTTCGGCTGGGGAAGAAGGGGTTATGTATATTTGAATTTCTGGGTCTAAGTAAACTTCATTTTCCATAATGGTCTCCTAAAATATTTTATTTTGATAAATAAAAAAGTGTTAAATTGAAAAAAATATCACAAAATTATTGTTAAATTGACTAAAATAATATATAATTATATTATCTAACAAAAAAGGAGATGAAAATATGAATATTTCATCAAGCACAGTTGCACTTGTTGTAATTGGATTATTTATTGTTATTCTGCTTGCTGGATTTTTGTTTGGTTTAGCTCGTGGATTTAACAAAAGCTTGGTAAGAGCATTTATGGTTATTGGATGCGTTGTTGTTGCATTCTTTTTATCAAGTGTTATTACAAAAGCAATAATGGAAGTTAACATTTATAACCTGGGAATAAATGTTGCTGGAGAAAGAGTATCAACTTTAAAAGGTGCACTTCAAGCACTTTTGAATCAAGTTGAAGCAATAAGAGAAATTTCTGAAACTCCTGCATATGCAACAATTATGGAAGTTATTCCAAAAATGATAGTTAATGTTGCAATGTTTATATTAGTATTCTATGTTTTAAGACTCCTCACAATGATTATTTACTGGATTATTGCAGGAACAGCATTCAGCAAAAAGAAAACCGAAGGCAAAAACAAACATCGCTTGGTTGGTAGCCTTATTGGTGTTGTTCAAAACTTTATAATTTTCCTTGTTTTGCTTGTTCCAGTGTTTGGTGCAGTTAGTGTGTTTAATCAAGTTGAAACAATAACAAATGCATCAGCCGAAACAACTGCAGGAAGTATTGCAGAAGATAGCTATGCAGTTTTGATGGATTCATCAGAAGAGTCAGAATCTCAATCAAATACAAAATTTAAAGAAGCTTATAATAGTATTAATAATATCATTAGTGCATACAACGACACATGGGTTGCAAAAATGCTTAGTGGTGTAAAACTTGACAAAGCTTGCGTTTCTGTGTTTGATAAACTTAGCACTGTTGAAAAAGATGGAGTTAAGTATAGTTTAAGAGAAGAGGTTGAAGGATTTTCATATATTTATAAAGATGGTAAATCTTTGCTTGATCTTGTTTCTCAAACAGAAGACAAAAAACTTGATTTTACAAACGAAGAACAAATTGCACAAATTAAAGCGCTTGTTACAGATTGCTACAAGAGCAAACTTGCTGCAAACTTGATTGACGATGTTATTAAACTTGCTGTTGACAAATGGGATAATGACGAAAAGTTTATGAACATTGAAAAACCAAATGTTGGTGAAGATTTCCAAGGAGTTCTTGATAATCTTCTTGAAAAACTTGCTGCAGATGAAAACAAAAAAGACACTCTTATTAGCACAATAGATGTTGTTAACACGCTTTTGACAACAGCTAAAAAAGTTGAAGAAGATGCTGGAGAAATTTCAACCGAAACAATCAGCAATCTTTTGAACGATATTGCTTCAGATCCAAATGTTAAAGATCTTGCAAAAGAAGTTGTTTTGCCACAACTTGAAACAATTGCAGAAAAACTTTTGCCTGCTGATGAACAAGAAGACCCAGATCACCCTGGTGAAACTATTGATGCTAACAAAGAATACAGAGACATTATTGTTGAAGTTGCAACATCAATAATTAATGCTGACTATAGTGAAGAACAACCTCTTGAAAAAGAAATTGCCGTTATAACAGAATCTCTTAGTGTTTATGAAAAACTCACAAACAATGAGGAAGTTACACAAGAAGATGCAACAAAAATTATTGAAGCATTGGATGATTCATCTGTTATATTGGAAGAACTTTCAAAAGTAGATAGTCCATTTGCTAAAACAATCAGAGATGGCATTGGTGCTGATGCTTCAACAAAAGAATTAATCAAAAATGCAATTGATGCAGAAGGTATAACAAATGTTGCAGAATTATATACAATCTTTGGTATAGAAGCAGAATAAATTAAAACTAAAAAGCACTGAATTTCAGTGCTTTTTTTGTTGCAAAAATTTACTTGACTGCAAATTTTAAAAAAGTAGTGGACAATTTTATTATTTTGTTGTATAATCTTTTTGCTTTTAAGTTGTCAGGGCTTCACCCCCTTTCAGTCTTGGCACAAAAAGCGTATGCGCTCGTAGCTCAGCTGGATAGAGTATCGGTCTACGAAACCGAGGGTCGTGAGTTCGAATCTCGCCGGGCGCACCATCATAAAAAAACTAGGCATTTTTTGCCTAGTTTTTTTATGACTAGTGATTCGGTGGATGAAACAGTTTTTTTGGTAACAAAAAAAGCTCGTTCGGCCGTAGCAATAAAAATTTTATAAACAACGAGAATTCCTAAATATAAACGAAGGAATAGTGTGAGTTTTTGCGAAGGTATGAAATTATCTCGCCGGGCGCACCATCGCAAAAGCAACAGCTTTTACTTCGGCAACTGAAAACACAGTTGCCTTTTTTTATGCAGTGCTTTTGCTTCTCGGACCAAACGCAAAATTGTTTTCACAATTTTGGTCCGACTTTAAAATTGATTATGTAAATTTTATTTGAATGTTTCGGTGGATGAAATGTTATTTTAGTATTGACAATTTTTTTTATTGTGATATATTTTTACCAGAGGTAAAAAATGGAAAGAGAAAAATTAGGGCTTAAAATGTCAATTGAAGATATTGTGCTTACAATGAGCGAGGGTAATTCTGGAGCGTATAGTTTAATAAAAAAGTCTATTTTTGAAAATGAGTATAGATTGATAGACCTTCTTATGCTTGATGATATGAACATTCGTGGCTCTCAAATTTGGCTTGGATATAAAGATTATTGCAGAGGAGATGCTGATCTTTTTTGGCAATGTGTTAGAGATAAAGATCTCGATATGATTGAAGCAATCAATATTTCAAATGCAAAACAAGGTAGAAACGAAAAAGCTGTTAGAACTGGTGCATCAAACAAAAATAATGAATTTATTATGACAAAAGAAGAGTTTGAAATATTTAAAGAAAAAGATGATAAAGTTCATAAGTCAAAAGAAGAAAGACAGCCACAATAAAAAATTGCCGAGTGCTGATGCACTTGGTTTTTTTATGTAAAAAAACAAAAATATGAATTGCGACTATGCTTATATTTGTTTGACAGTTAGTTAAAAATAATAGTATTATTTTGCTATATTAATAGCAAAGGAGTTTTTTATGCTAACCGTTAAAAACTTAACAAAAATTTACAAGACAAAAAGAGCAGAACCTGTTGTCGCACTTGATAATGTTTCAATTGAATTTCCAGAAACTGGATTTGTGTTTTTGCTTGGTAAATCTGGTAGTGGTAAATCAACACTGTTAAACTCAATTGGTGGACTTGATAAATTTGATAGTGGTGAAATCATCATAAAAGGAAAATCTTCAAAAGATTTTTCTCAAAGTGATTTTGATAGCTATCGTAACACTTTTATAGGATTTATATTTCAAGAGTATAATATTCTTGAGAACTTTACTGTTGCCAAAAACTTGGCATTAGCACTTGAGCTTCAAGGCAAAAAGGCCAATAAAGAAGAAGTTAATAGACTTCTTGAACAAGTTGACCTTGTTGGCTATGGCAAAAGAAAACCTAATGAACTTTCTGGTGGTCAAAAACAAAGAGTTGCTATTGCAAGAGCACTTATTAAAAACCCAGAAATTATCATGGCCGACGAACCAACTGGTGCGCTTGATAGCAACACTGGTAAGCAAGTTATGGACACCCTTAAAGAACTTTCAAAAACCAAACTGGTTATTGTTGTTTCGCACGATAGAGAATTTGCTGAACTTTATGGTGATAGAATTATTGAACTTAAAGATGGCAAAATTCTTTCAGATACAACAAAAAAAGAAATTATTCCAGAAGGTGGAAATAGTTCTAATATTAAACTTATTGATGGCAGTATTGTTTATATTAAAAAAGGTCAAAAACTTTCAGAAGATGAAATGAAAGAAATTGGTAAGTTTGTTGCAGATAATGCGCAGTATGGCGACACTTTTATATCTTTTGATGAAAAGGCAAATCAAAAACTTAAAGAAGGTGCAAAAATTAATGATGATGGCAACAAAGAAAAATTTGTTGACACAACCGAAGAAGATATAGACAAAAAAGAATATAACCCAAATAGTTTAAAACTAATTCGCTCAAGACTTAAATTTAGTGATAGTTTTAAAATGGGTGCAAGTTCACTTAAAAGCAAAGTGGGAAAACTTATTTTTACAATTTTATTATCTTTCTTTGCATTTACCATTTTTGGTGTTGTTGATGCATTTGCTTGCTGGAATAGAGCAGATTCATCATATCAAGCAATGCAAATTTCAAATCAAAGAAATTTGGCTCTTCAAAGAGAAGAAACTAATGGCAAATATTCAAGCAACACAAATTCTTCTGATCAAGATTTAGCAAGTTTTCAATCTGATTTTAGTGGATACATTTTTAAAGGAGTTGTTGGTTCAGACTATACTTCATATAGCATTAAAGATGATTCCAATGAAACATATGAAAGAGAAGATTCTTACGGAAGCTACAGATCAACAAGCTTTAACGGATTTTTGAATTTGACTTCTGAAGAAATGAATAAGTTTGGATTTACATTCTATAAAGGTGATAGGCTTCCACAAACCGATTCAGAAATTTCAATATCTAAACAAATGATGAAAAACCTCATTTATTCAACAAGAAATAAGGAAAAGAAAATAACAGAAGAGAACATTTTTGATTTAAACATATATTCTTACTCATTTGGTAGAAATCTTAAAATTGTGTCTATTATTGATGACCATACAGATTTTTCAAAATATGAAAATATGACTTCTGCTGAGATGAGTGCGCAATCATATTTAACCTACACAGCGCTTCAATATAATGTTGCATTTTTGGCTTATGTTAATAGTGATGTGTATGATTATGTTAAATCAAAAACAAATGTATCTTTCACATTCAAATTATCTCAAAATAGTTCAGCAAGTATAAGTTCTAGCAATTTTTACACATTATCTCAAAAATATGAAAATGAAAAATATTATAATAGTTCACTTACTAAAGAAGAATTTATTAATAACAACATTTCATATTATATAAATGGAAAAGAAAACCTTGTTTCTGGAGATAACTTTATTGAACTTGGTTTAAATGAAATAATTGTCCCTCAAAACTGGGTTAATAGCGCAACATATGAAGATGATATAGCAGATGGATTATATCTTGATTTTGGAACATATTCAAAAACTTATGCAAAACTTAAAGTTGTTGGTGTTTCTTCAGGTTATTCAGATGTTTATGTGTCTAGTCAAACAATGAGTGACACAATTCTTGCACATGTGTCACCATATAAATTTATACTTTCAGCACTCAATAGTTCAAGTCAAGATAAAGCACTTGTTAAAAAGTGTGAAACGTTTGATAGCAATGGTGTTAGATACACAATTCAGGGTTCTGCCACAACAATACTTAATTTGATGGAAAATATTATTGATAACACAGCAAAAGTGTTCTTATATGTTGGTATTGTGTTTGCAGGTTTTGCAGCGCTCCTTCTTATGAACTTTATTTCAACAAGTATCTCATATAAAAAGAGAGAAATTGGTGTGCTTCGTGCGCTTGGTGCAAGAGGAGCAGATATATTTGGAATATTCTTCAATGAGGCAACAATAATTGCATTTATCAATTTTGTACTTGCTTCGGTTGCAACATTTATAATTTGCAAAGTTATAAATATTAATCTTATTAAAGAATATGCTATTGACATCGTATTATTAAATGTTAGCATTCGTCAATTCTTGCTTATTCTTGGTGTAAGCTGGGGTTCTGCGCTTCTTGCAAGCTTCATTCCAACAACCAAAATATCAAGAAAGAAACCAATTGATGCAATTAATAACAGGTAACAAAAAAGCAGGAAAAAATCCTGCTTTTTTTAATAAAATTTTTGCATTTACTATTGAATAATTGCTATGGCTGTGATATCATGTTTATATAATACAAAACTAAGGACAAAAGATTATGAATATTGATGTGATGGAACTATTAAATAATGTAGATTTTGATGCTCTTGCAAAATATAATAAGGAAGTTGTTAGTATTGATGAAAAAAGAGCTATTTCCATCATTAATGATGTTATGGGATACCCAATGCTATGTAATAAAAGAGGCACTTTTGAGGGGAAACCAACTTATACATATACATTTGCTGTCAGTAAAGATAATTCAACACTTGATATATCATGGATAAATAATAGCAAAGTTGAATGTTCAATTTTAATAACTCCATTTGATACATATGTTTATGAAATGGACGCAGAAATAAGTAAAAAAATCAAAGAAGTTTTCCATTATGTGCAAATGGAATCAGAACATTATTTGCCAGCGCTCACTGCAAAGTTTACAATTTTGATGCATGGCTCTGAAGAAAGAAAGAAGAAATGGGGAACAGTTTTCAAACAAAAAATTGAAGAATATTATGAACAACAAAACAATACAAATATAATGTAAAACAAGCCATGCGGCTTGTTTTTTTTGTTGCAAAAGTTAATAAAACTATCATTTGTTTGACATAATATTTATAAATTGATATATTTTAATTATGTTATTCGACAAAAATCATATTTTAATAATGGTTGCAATATTTCTCACAGTTTTAATTGGAGAAATATTGTCTTATTTTTTTATAAAAGATGAGAAAAAGAAAAAAATAATTTTAAGAATTTTTGCTATTTTAACAGTTGTTATTCATTATAGTTCTTTATATGTAGATTTTTTAAAAACTGGCAGTGCAGAAGTTGAATCTGTCATGCTTTTCCCAATATATCCATGCAATGTTGCAATGTGGCTGTTGTTGATTGTTTCATTTATGAAAGAAGATTCTAAAATTTATAAAATAATGGCAGAGTTCGCTTTTTATTTAGGTATAGTTGGTGGCATTGTTGGAATTTTATTTAACGAAATATATGCTGGCACTCCAAATCTTGCCGATTATGATGTTTTAAAAGGCTTTTTAAGTCATGGAACACTTATATTTGGTGCAATTTATTTGCTTGTTGGCAAGTTTATAAAAATCAGAGTTCACAACGTTTTAAGCGTGTTTATTGGAATGTTGTTTTTGCTGGTTGATGGTGGCATTATAATAGGAATATACAAGTTATGCAAATTAGATGCCCCAAATGCAATGTATTTGCTCAACCTTCCTTTTGAAAATTTACCTTGGCTCAACACTTGGACAATTGGTGTTGCTGCAGTTTTGTTAACTTTTGCAATTACTGCCATTTATGAGCAGTTTGCGATAAATAAAGAGGATAGGTGGTATAATCGCTTAAAATCTAAAGGAGGTAAATGATAAATGGCAGAAATAACACTTTTTTCGGGCTGGCACTTTATGTATATTATATTGATAGTGGGTGGTTCTCTTCTTGCAGCATTTTTGCTTAAAGGGAAAACTGAAAAAACAAAACAAACAGTTCTTGGAGTGTTTGCTTGTCTTGTTACTATTGTTTATGTGGCAGATTTCTTTTTGATGCCACTTGTTCGCACAGACCATGCAATAGATATTGATAAACTTCCATTCCATTTCTGTACTGTTCTTGCAATATTTGTTCCTTTTGCTCAATTCAACAAAAAATTTGAAAAAGTGAAAGATGTTATTGCATGTTTTGCAATTGTTTCAAGCTTAATGTATATAACATATCCAGGTTCAGCTCTTGGTGGAGTTGGAGTATTTGAATACAAAGTTGTGCAAACATTCTTGTATCATGGTGTGCTTTTTGCATGGGGCTTCTTGTCTCTCACAACAGGTTCTGCAACACTTTCTTTCAAAAAAATATGGAAAGAACTTGTTGGTCTTGTAATTCTTGTTGCGTGGGGTCTTCTTGGAAGCTACACATATTCAAATATAACACCACATCACTACGACTGGTTCTTTGTAACTGGCAGCACATATCCATTCATTCCTGCATGGGCAATGCCTTTTGTGGTTATTGCAGCAGTGTTTGCAATGTGTGCAATAATTCATCTTATTGACTTTGTTGTTAAAAAGATTGTTGCAAAAAATGCAGCCAAAAAACAAGCAAAAGAAGAAACAAAAGCATAAACAATAAAAACACCAATTATTTGGTGTTTTTTTGTTGCAAAATTTTTTCCATAATTTGCACAGCATTAAGAGCTGCGCCTTTTCGAATGTTATTCATGCATAAAAACATATTAATGCATTTCGGTTTGCTTTTGTCTTTTCTTATTCTTCCAACCAAAATGTTATCATTTTTTTCAGCATATATAGGCATAGGGTAGATGTTATGTTTTGGGTCGTCAACAACCATGATTCCTTCCTGAAAAAGTAGCATTTCTTTAATGCTTTCGCAGGATGTGTTTTTATCAAATTCGATATTAACACTTTCACTATGGCAATTAGTTATTGGAACACGTACGCAGGTGGCAGAAATATTTATTTTCTTTCCTATAATTTTGTTTAATTCAAATCTTATTTTATCTTCTTCAAAAGTGCTTTTATCGGCCAAAAAACGGTCTATTTGTGGAATTATATTATTTTTTATAATATGATTAAATTTTATTTCTGAACCATATTCAAGATCAAACAGTCCTTTGCTTCCAGCGCCACTAACTGCTTGATAAGTGCTTATAATAATTCGGTTGATTTTTTTCTTTTTTGAAATAGCAAAAACAGGCAGGGCAAGGGCAATTGTTGAACAGTTTGGATTGGCTATTAGTTTTGTTTTATCATTAACACAATCAAAATTTATTTCGGGGATGACCAAAGGGATTTTTGGATTTCGCCTATATGCGCTTGAATTATCAATAACTATTGCACCTTTTTGCATAAATTTATGTGAATATTGTTTGCTTACGCCTGCTGAAGTGCAAAAAAATGCAAAATCGACTTGATAAACGTCTTCTAATGATAAAATTTTATAATTTTTATGCGCAATTTTTATTATTTTTCCGACAGATTTTTCACTGGCATATAAATATATTTGGTTATTGTCAGTATAATGTTTTTCTTCCAAAATGTTAAGTAATGTTTGTCCAACTAAGCCGGTGGCGCCAACTATTGCAATTTTCATAAAATACCTCAGCTTAATATATGCCAAAAGTATGTTTATTGTTCATGCAATGAAAAAACTTGCCATTTGGCAAGTTTTAATTTGAATAAGAATTATATAAATCTTCTTCGTCATCATCACTTTTAAATTGGTATCCAAGAGCTCTTAATTGATCTTTATCTTCATCGGTGTAAACATCTATTCCGTGCAAATATATGTATTTTTGTTGTTCTTTTGCAAACTCAATTGCGTACTCTTGAAGTTTTATATCTTGTTTAGGTTGTTTTTTATATTTATCTTCAAAATATTCTTCAACAGAAGGATATTCTTTTTCAATTCTTCTTTTTAATCTCTTTGAAAGGTTTTCTATATCATTATTACATATGTGAAAGTAATCAGGTTTATTTTTTTTGTTAAAAGGGTTATTCTGAAATTCAATTGTTTCAGTTGTTAAATAATCAATTGCTTTTGTAATTGAATAGTTATATTTATCACAAACACTGATAATTTCATTAGCGCAAGATATATAATATTCAAGTGCATCAGTATCAAGATAGTTAAATATTTTTTTATCTGGAAATTTTTCGTGATTGTTCGAGTCTGTTATTTCTACTTTATTGTTAGCATTAAAAGAGTTAACGAAGGAGTCTCCAAACACTTTGCATTTTATTGTGTGAATAATAATATCGTGTGGGGTGTTTGTGGTTCTTGAAATTAAAGAGTCAATTTTTTTGTTTGCAATTATAACTTTAAGTCTTGTTTCAGCTCTTATTAATTCTTCAAGAGAAAATTGTTCTTCAAGAGGTTTTGCCATATATGTTTCCTCCATCATTTGTATTATATACATTTTATCATCAATTATCATAATTGTCTATATTAAATTAGAAAAAAATCTAAAATATATGTTAAAATTTAATTTGACAATATATAAAAATCTTTAATTTTTGCAAATTTAGACATATTTTAACAAAAATGTGGCGTTTTTTGCACTTTTTTATTCAAATTATTAAATTTTAATATTGTAAAATATTTTTATGAAAATATTAAGCAAAATCAATTATAAATCTATTTTTAAAATTGGTTTATTATTTGTGTTTATGATTATTTTGTCAAACGCAAGCATTGTGGGCAAAATTCATCCTTTTGCATATGCCTTTGCTTTCGCTTTGGTTTTTAATGGAATTTATCCCATTTTGGCATGTGCAATGTTTGGATTAACTTCAATTTGTTTCAATTTTGCATTTACAAACATTGTTAGTAGTCTTCTTGTTGTTGCAATGCTTGTTTTAATGTTAATTGTTCAAAAAGTGTCAAAAAAGAACAAGCTGTATTTGCTTATTTTATTTGCAGTATTTTCAAGAATAGCAAATGTGTATTTTTCGTTAACAAATGTAAGCAGTTTAATTTGGGCTTTGGTTGATTTGTGTGTTGGGGTGTTATATTTATTAATTTTTAGTAGATTGGTTGAAAAGATAAAAAACAATTCAATTCAAATGCTATCAAATTTGGAAAGAACATTCTTTTATCTTTCCGTAATTGCCGTGTTTGCAGGAATATCTAATATTTATATTTATGAATTTAATGTTTCAAAACTAATAATTATATTATTAACATTAATTGGTACGTGTATTTTTGAAAACAAGAGCATTTTGCTTGCTCTTAGTGCAAGTGCTGGCATATGTATGCAGACTTTTGCAATAGACATGGTGCCAATTATTTTTGTGTCAACATCTGTCATGTTGTTTTTTAAACAAAACAAATTTTTGTCAGTTGGCATCATTTCTCTTTTAGATGCAGTGATAGTTTTGGTTAGCAAAATAAATTATATTAATATTTTGCCAACAATAATTGCATTAGTGTTATTTGTTTGTATTCCTCAAAAACTTTTAAAAACTGCAAATTTATATATTTTTGGCGCAAATAAGCCCATACTTATGCCATATTTAGCAGAAAAAAACAGAAATGATTTAAAAAACAGACTTCTTTCAATTGGTTTAATGTTTTCTGAAATGCAAAATTGCTATAAATCACTTATTGTAAATAATTTTGATGAGCAGAGCAAAATTGATTATATTGCAACAAACATAAAAAATAAAATATGCAGTTCTTGCATTAACTATATGCAATGTTATGATGGCAAAGATATGCTTTTTGAAATTAAAAAACTAATTGAAACATCAATAGTCAAAGAAAAAGCAAACATTTTGGATGTTTCTAACGCACTTGCCACAAATTGTGTAAAACTTAATTTGTGTATTTCGCAAGTGAATAACATTGTGCAAGAGTATAAAAACGAACTTTCACAAATTAATCAAGATAAAGAGAATAAACTTGCAGTTAGTGTGCAATTATCTGGCACAGAACAACTTTTTAAAAATTTAAGCAGTCAATTTACAGCAAAAAAGAAAATAAATGAGAATAAGTCTAATCAAATTAAAAACTTATTTGCAAAGCATGAAATTTTGTGCAAAGAATGTCTTGCTGTTGAGGATTTTAATGGAGTGAGTGAAATATATTTGGTTGTGAAAAATAGTGATGCAGCTAATGCGTTACTTTCTCAAGTTTGCTCAAAAATTTATAGGCAAAGTTTTGAAAAAGACAGCTGCGAACTAACCAAATATGCAGGGTGGAGTTTGATAAAATTTGTTCCAATGAATAAATTTGAAATTCAATGTGGCGTTGCGCTAAAACCTAAAGAAGTTGGTGATGAAAGTGGAGATAACTATGTGTTTACAAAACTTAATAATGGTAAATATCTAATTGCTATTTGTGATGGAATGGGTCACGGCAAAGAGGCAAACAAAATATCTCTTGCAGCAATTAATTTAATGCAAAGTTTATATAATTGTGGGCT
>CAMOCH010000019.1 GCA_946610655.1 uncultured Clostridia bacterium | reverse complement strand
AATTGAAGCTCCAATTCCTGGTAAAAACGCAATTGGTATTGAACTTGAAAATGATAAACCTTCTATGGTTGGAATGAGAGAACTTTTGGAAAGTCCAGAATTTGCAAAATGCAAAGATCCACTTCCAATTGCAATCGGTAAAGATATTAATGGTAGAGTAATTATCAAAAGTTTACCAAAAATGATACACCTTTTGGTTGCCGGTTCTTCTGGTTCTGGTAAATCTATATTCATTCATAGTGTTATGATGAGCATACTTTACAAATACTCTCCAGATGAAGTTAGATTCGTTATGGTAGACCCTAAACGTGTTGAATTTACTATGTATAATAATCTTCCTCATCTTATGTTCCCAGATGTTTTGTATGAACATGATAAGGCTCTCAATGCCTTAAAATGGGCTGTTGATGAAATGATGAAGAGATATGACTTACTTAGAAAAACTGAGTGTCAAAACTTGGAGCAATATAACAAAATTCCTGAAGTTACAAGTGGTGAACTTCCAAAAATGCCATACTTAGTTGTTGTTGTGGACGAACTTGCTGAACTTATGAGTGGACCACTTAAAAAAGATTTTGAAAATGCAATTCAAAGAATAACTCAGCTTGGTCGTGCTGCTGGTATGCATATGGTTGTTGCAACACAACGTCCTAGTGTAGATGTTGTTACAGGAACAATCAAAAACAACTTCTCAACACGTGTTGCATTTGCTCTTGCAAGTTCTGCAGACAGCCGAACAGTTCTTGATGAAATTGGTGCTGAAAGTTTGCTTGGTCATGGTGACATGTTGTTTGCACCACAAGATTCAAACACTAAAATTCGTTTGCAAGCAGCATTTTGTGACAATGATGAAATTAGAAATGCCATTAAATATGTTAAAGAAAATAACCAAGCCACATATGATGAAAATGTTGTAAACCTTGTTTATTCTAAAAAAGATGAAACAGGTGAGGGTGATTCTTCATCTTCTGATGGTGGCATTGACGCAATGGATGACTATATGAAACAAGCTGTTAAATTTGCAAAAGATAATGGTAAAGTTTCTGTATCACTTCTTCAAAGAAAATTCCGTATTGGATTTAACCGAGCAGCAAGAATTGTTGACCAAATGGAAGAATTAGGGCTTGTTGGACCAAGTGTTGGGTCAAGACCTAGAGACTTTAATATTACAGACGAACAATTTGAAGAATTGTTTGGACCAGATGATGATTCTGGAGATAATTTTTAGGAGTACTTATGGACAAAAAACAACTTAAAGTTGGAATTATCTCTCTTGGTTGTGATAAAAACCGTGTTGATAGCGAGGTTATGCTCACATACCTAAGAGATGCTGGATATGTTTTTACAAATGACCCAGCAAAATCTGACATTATTATAATTAACACATGTGGTTTCATTGCAAATGCAAGAAAAGAATCTATGGAAACCATTATTGAAATGATTAACTATAAGAAAAATGGAACCTGTAAAAAACTTGTTGTAACTGGTTGTATGCCTCAACTTTGGATAAAAGAAATGAGGGAAGAACTTCCAGAAGTTGATATTTTTCTTGGTATTGATCAATACCCACACATTGCAGAACATATTGCAAAAAGTTTTGATAAGTCAACCAAACTTATTAAAGCTGGTTCTCAAAACTTGGTTCCTTATGTTCAACACAGAATAATAACAACCCCTCCACATTACGCTTATCTTAAAATTTCTGATGGCTGTGATAACTACTGCACATTCTGCACAATTCCTTTCATTAGAGGAAGATATATTAGCAGAAATATGGAAGTCATTTTAAACGAAGCAAAAGATTTGATTGATGACGGAGCAAAAGAACTAATAATTGTTGCTCAAGACATAACAAGATATGGAATAGATAATTATGGAAAACCAATGCTTGTTAAACTTATTCAAGAATTGTCTAAATTTGAACAGTTAGAGTGGATTAGACTTTTGTATTGCTATCCTGAAGCAATAACTAACGACTTGATTGAGGAAATGCAAAACAACAATAAACTTTGCAACTATATCGATATTCCTCTTCAACATGTTTCAAATAATATTCTTAAAAGAATGAATCGTCACACCTCAAAAGAAGATATCATTAAACTTATTGAAAAAATTCAATCATCAAAAAAGTTTATTGCAATTAGAACAACCTTTATGGTTGGATTCCCTGGTGAAACAGAAGAAGACTTTAAAGAATTAAATAATTTTGTTAAAGAATATAAATTAACTCACGTTGGATTTTTTACATATAGCAAAGAAGAAAACACTGCAGCAGGAAAAATGGAAGACCAAATTCCTGAAAAAATCAAACATAAGCGTCTTGTTGCTCTTGTTCGTTTACAAAAAGATATTGTTAAACAAAACAATAAAAAAATGATTGGCCAAACATATGATGTTTGCGTTGAAGGTTTTGATTACCAAAAGGGCATGTTCTTTGGAAGAACAGAATATCAAAGCCCAGAAATTGATACTGTTGTGTTCATAAAATCTAATGTCGATTTAAAAGAAGGCACAAAATATCCTTGCAAAATAACCAAAATTTCTGGTTATGACTTAGTTGCAAAATTAATATAAAGGAGAAAATATATGAAATTTAAACTTAATGTTCCAAACGCACTAACACTTATTAGAATAATTTGCACTCCAATTGTTATAGCACTATTTTTAGCCCCAATACCAAACGGAATAGGCTACTTCTGTGCTCTTGGAGTATACATTCTTGCTTGCATAACTGACTTTTTGGATGGTTATATTGCAAGAAAATATAATTTAATTACCGACTTTGGTAAATTTATGGACCAAATTGCAGACAAATTTATCACAACAACTGCAATAATCCTTGTTTTGCTTGCCGCAAACACAACATACACATGGGCAGCAGTATTAATGACATTAATTGTTGTTTTAAGAGATATCTTAATTAGTGGAATTAGAATGGTTGCTTCAAACAAAAACATTGTTATTGCAGCTGATATATTTGGAAAAGTAAAATCATTTTTCCTTGACCTTGCAAGTATGGTATTAATGTTCTTCATTGGTCTTTCTCAAGTTGTTGATAAAGCATGGGTTGAATACTTTAAAGTTGCAGGCCTTGCACTTATGATTGTTGGTGTTATTCTTTGTGTTGTATCTTGCGTTAACTATATCGTAAACACAATTAAAGCATTTGACAATCTTGAAGCAGAACAAAAATAAAGCTCATTTTGAGCTTTTTTGTTTTATAAAATTAATATTTAGTTGCATTTATGCACCTAATTTAAAAAAAATTAAAATAATTAGTTGCATTTATCGAAAGTTTGTTTTATAATTTAAGTGTTAAAATAAAATTTATCAAAAAAAGAGGGTAATATGGCTATTCAATCTGATAGACAAAAAAATCTTGAGCAAGCAATCGCTCAAATTGAAAAAACATTTGGAAAAGGAAGCATTATGAAACTTGGAGACGTTTCTTCTCAAACTGTTGAAGTTATTCCAACAGGATGTCTTCCTCTTGATATTGCACTTGGAATTGGTGGTATTCCTCGTGGCAGAATTATTGAAATATATGGACCAGAATCTTCTGGTAAAACAACAGTTTCTTTGCATATTATTGCAGAAGCTCAAAAAGCAGGTGGCACAGCTGCGTTTATTGATGCAGAACATGCTCTAGATCCAGTTTATGCAGCAAGACTTGGTGTTGATATTGAAAACTTATATGTTTCTCAACCAGACACTGGTGAACAAGGTCTTGAAATTGCTGAAAGCTTGGTTAGAAGCGGCTCAGTTGATGTTGTTGTTATCGACTCAGTTGCAGCACTTACTCCAAAAGCTGAAATTGACGGAGAAATGGGTGATAGCCATGTTGGTCTTCAAGCTAGACTTATGAGTCAAGCTCTTCGTAAACTTGCAGGTATTACAAACAAAACAAAAACTTGCGTTGTGTTTATTAACCAATTAAGAGAAAAAGTTGGAGTTATGTTTGGTAACCCAGAAACAACCCCTGGTGGAAAAGCTCTTAAATTTTATTCAAGTGTTAGACTTGACGTTAGAAAAGGTGAAGTTCTTAAAGACGGAGCTGATACCGTTGGAGCAAGAACAAAAGTTAAAGTTGTAAAAAACAAAATGGCTCCTCCTTTTAAAACTGCAGAGTTTGATATTGTGTTTGGACAAGGCATTTCAAAATCTGGCTGTTTGCTTGATATGGCTGTTGAAAGAGATATTATTCAAAAGAGTGGTGCTTGGTTCAGCTATGACGGCGAAAAAATAGGACAAGGCAGAGAAAACACAAGAGCTTATATCGAAAACAACCCAGAATTTTATGCTAAAGTTGAAGCACAAATTAAAGAGTCTATTGCTCAAGGTAAATAAATATCAATCACACATTAATTTGTGTGATTTTTTCTTTATAAAATTACAAAATCATTCAAAAAAGCATTTAAAATTATTTTATAAAAATAAACTTGCTTGACAATACTTTTTTTATTGTGATAGTATAAAAATATACTACAATTATAGTGAATTAATAAATTAATAATAAGTTAATTTTAAATATATTTTATAATTGAATAAATAGTATAAAATCAACAAATAAAAAGGGGTATATTATGGTTGGAGTTTATATAGCAATTGCCCTTGGTTGTCTTGTTGTTGGAGCAGGCGCTGCCACAGGAATAACTATTCTTGTGCAAAAAAATAAATTAGGTAAAGCAAATGCTCAAGCTAGCAAATTAGTTTCTGACGCACAAAACGAAGCTAAAAATATTAAAAAAGAAGCAATGCTTGAAGCTAAAGAAGAAATTCTTAAACTTAAGACTGAATCTGACGAAGAAATCAAGAATAGACGCAATGAAATTCAAAGACAAGAAAATAGACTTTTTCAAAGAGAAGAAAGCTTAGACAAAAAAGAAGAAAGTTTAGATAAAAAATTAGAACAAATTGAAAAAGAAAAATCATCACTTGATGATGAGTTTAAAAAAATTGAACTTGCAAATAAAGACTTAGAAAACGAACGCAACAAAATAAGTAAAGAACTTGAAAAAATTGCTGGACTTTCTAAAGATGAAGCAAAAAAACAACTTGTTGATAGTATTGTTGATGATGCAAAAAAAGAAGCTGGCAATATTGTTCGCGACATTGAAGAAAAAGCTAAAGAAGAGGGAGAGAAAAAAGCAAGGGACATTGTGACCCTTGCCATTCAAAAATGCGCAACAGATCAAACAAGTGAAGTAACTGTCACTGCCGTTAACCTTCCTAATGATGAAATGAAAGGAAGAATTATTGGTCGTGAAGGTAGAAACATTCGTGCAATAGAAAATGCAACTGGTGTTGATCTTATTGTTGATGACACTCCAGAAGCTGTTATTCTTAGTAGTTTTGACCCAATAAGAAGAGAAGTTGCAAGACTTACTCTTGAAAAACTTATCAATGATGGTCGTATTCATCCCGCAAGAGTTGAAGAAATTGTTGAAAAAGTTAAAAAGGATATTGAAGGCACAATTAAAGAGGCCGGTGAAAATGCTATATTTGAAGCTGGAATATTTAATATGCACCCAGAACTTGTTAAAGTTTTAGGAAGACTTAAATATAGAACAAGCTATGGCCAAAATGTTTTAAAACATTCGCTTGAAACTTGTCATATTGCAGGTCTTCTTGCTGGAGAAATTGGTGCAAATGTAAACATTGCAAAACGCGGGGGACTTCTTCACGATATTGGTAAAGCACTAGACTTTGAAATGGAAGGAAGCCACGTTCAAATTGGTGTTGAACTTACTAAAAAATATAAAGAAAGTGAAGAAGTTATTCATTGCATAGAAGCACACCATGGTGATGTTCCATTTCACAGCATTGAAGCAATATTAGTTCAAGTTGCAGATGCAATCTCTAGCAGCCGTCCAGGGGCTAGAAGAGAAAGCTTAGATGCTTATGTTAAACGTCTTGAAAAACTTGAAGAAATTGCAAATAGCTTTAAAGGTGTTGCAAGTAGTTTTGCGATTCAAGCAGGTAGAGAAATTAGAATTGCAGTTAAACCAGAAGAAGTTGATGATGGCGCAATGGTACTTCTCGCAAAAGACATAGCAAGAAAAATTGAAAGCGAACTTGAATATCCTGGCACAATTAAAGTTAATGTCATTAGAGAAACTAGAGCAACTGATGTTGCACAATAAAAATAAAAAACTGAGCAGGCAATACGCCTGCTTTTTTGTTTGTCATTATTTTTAATTGGGCATAATAAAATATACTATGTATAAAATATTTGACACACACAATGATTATTTTACCACACTAAAATTTAATTGGTCTAAACAAAAATACATTAATAAATCAATTAATGTTGCGCAGCATATAATAACAGCTGTGTGGACAAGCAAAATGAAGCCAAATTTGGCTCTTGAAACGATAAATAATGCATCAGCATTTATATCTTCAAATGAAAATTTATCTTTGGCTATAGAAGACCTTCATTTTCTTACAAAACAAAATATGTTTGAAATAATAAATAATCAATCAAAATATTGTTCACTCACTTGGAATTACAACAATATTTTAGCTGGTGGAGCTCTTGATAATGGAGACATAACAAACTTTGGAAAAGATGTTATTAAACTATTTGAAAACAATGATATATTTATAGATACAGCACACCTTAATGAAAAAAGTTTTATGACGTTATCTAATTTAACAACAAAACCAATGTTATGTTCTCACACTGCAAGTTATGAAATGAATGCTCATAAACGAAATTTAAAAGACTATCAAATTAAAATTATAACTGAAAGTGGTGGGCTCGTTTCTTTTGCTTTAGTGAGTGATTTTTTATGTGGCAAACATAAATCAACTATTGATGATTTTGTTAATCACGTTGATTATTGTGTTAACAAATTTGGCATTGATTATTTTGCAATTGGAACAGATTTTTATGGAACAAAACATCTTCCAAAAAACATTAAAAATTATCAATCATTAGAAAAATTATTATTAAAAAAATTAACAAAAAGAGGATATACTTTTGATGATATAAGCAAATTATTTTATCAAAATGCATACAATTTTTTTGAAAAATAAAAAACGCAAAAATTGCGTTTTTTATGTTAATTTTAATGAAATATATATATTTTTTCACTAATTTATATAGATTTTGCGTTTTTTATTCTTCAGTTCTAAGTCTAACTTTGTTTGCAACGCTTCTTCTAAGGTCTTCACTAATTGCAGCGTAGTGCTTTTTGGTTGTGTTAACATCTTTGTGACCTAAAACATCTGCAACAATATAAATATCACCAGTTTCTCGATACAAATTTGTACCATATGTGCTACGCAATTTATGGGGTGTAATATGCTTAAGTGGTGTTGTTATTTCGGCATATTTTTTTACCAATTTTTGAACAGCTCTTGGACTAATCCTTCGGTTTTGAAGACTAGTGAATAAGGCTGGTTCATCAACCAAATATTCATTATTTTCTCTTTCTGATAGCCAGTCAACAAGTGCAACTTTAACTTCATCTGAAAAGTATAATATTGTTTGGTTTCCACCTTTACGAGTGATTTTGAGTCCGTTGGTTGAAAAATCAATATCATTAACATTTAGTCCAACACATTCAGAAATACGCATACCAGTTCCAAGAAGAAGTGTAACTATTGCAACGTCTCTAATTTTTGTATGTTCATGATAACTTGCAGCATGGCCAGAAAGTCCATAGCCACTTTCGGTGTTATCTATAAATTTTGCAACCTCATCAGTTTCAAGTCTTATAATAGATTTTTGGTGAAGTTTTGGGGTAGGGACTTTGCTCGCAACATCTTCATTTATCAAATTATGTCTATAAAAATATTTGAACATAGAGCGAACACTTGCAAGTTTTCTTGCTTTGCCACGTTCTGTGTTAATGTGCTGTTTTCCTTCTTCATTTTCATATGAAGAAACATAAGACAAAAATCTTTCTATATGATTTGATTTAACATTGTTTAAGTCTTCAACTTCAATATCAAAAATTGAGTTTTTTCCTCTTAAACAATTTGTTTCATCAAGCAAAAAGTGGAAGAAAGTTCTTAAATCATATGCATAATTAAGCCTTGTAAGTTCGCTAGTATTATTTTCAATCCCAACAAAATAATCATACATAAAGTCGGGCATTTCTTTAAGAATTTCTCTAATTTTTTTTGTGCAGATTTTACTACGTTCTGCAAAATATGAATTATTTACCATATTTAAATTATATTCCATTTTTACATTAAAAACAAATGATTTTAGTATTTTGCGAATAGTTTTTATTATTTTTATTACCACATATACTTGACAAATTTGATTAATAGAGTATAAAATAACATTAAGTTAATGTTGATGGGACTAGTTATTTTTGGTCGGATTTAGAGAGTTTGTGGTTGGTGAAAACAAATTCCAGATAAAATAACGTCTACCCCTGAATTACCTTGCGAAAGCTTGGGCACGATTGATGCACTTACAGTCAATCAAAATGAGGAGCGAAATTCGCTTGAATTAGAGTGGCACCGTGACTAATAATCACCTCTAAGAAATTATTTTTCTTGGTGGTGTTTTTTATTTTCCACCAAACATAAGGAGTAAAAAATGATAGCATTAGAATTAATCAGAAAAAATCCAGAAGAAATTATTGCAAAATATAAACGTCGTGGCAAAGATATCGACCTAACTGAAATTCTTGAAATTGACTCAAAAAGAAGAGTTTTGCAACAAGAAGTTGAAGAAAAAAAAGCTCAAAGAAACAAAGTTAGTGCTGAAGTTCCAAAACTTAAAAAAGAAGGTAAAGATGTTGCCCCAATCATTGCAGAAATGAAAAAACTTGGCGATGAAATTGCAGATCTTGATAAAGTCTTAAATGAACAAACCGAAAGAATTAATTATTTGCTTATGTGCTTGCCAAATCTTCCAGATGACGATCTTCTTGAAGGTGGCAAAGAAAATAATAAGGCAATTTATACATTTGGCAAAAAAACTGAATTTAACTTTACACCAAAAAGCCATATAGACCTATGCAAAGATCTTGGTTTGATTGATTATGAAAGAGGCACAAAACTTGCAGGTAATGGCGCTTGGATATATAAAGGTGATGGCGCAAGACTTGAATGGGCACTTTTAAATTATTTTATTGATACACATTTATCTGATGGTTATGAATTTATTTTGCCACCACACATGCTCAATTACAACTGTGGCGCAGGTGCAGGTCAATTCCCTAAATTTGAAGATGATGTTTATTGGATTGATAAAAAATCAAAAGACAGCAAATTTATGCTTCCAACAGCTGAAACAGCACTTGTTAATATGCACGCTGGCGAAATATTTAAAGAAGACGAACTTCCTAAAAAATACTTCGCTTACACACCATGTTACAGAAGGGAAGCCGGAAGCTATCGTGCTGAAGAACGTGGAATGATTCGTGGTCACCAATTTAACAAAGTTGAAATGGTTCAATATTGCACACCGGCTCAAAACAAAGCTGCTTTTGAAGAACTTGTTAAAAAAGCATGCAAACTTGTTGAAGGTCTTGGACTTCATTTCCAACTTTCTAAACTTGCAGCAGGGGATTGCTCAGACAGTATGGCGAGAACCTACGACATTGAAATATGGATTCCAAGTATGCAAATCTATAAAGAAGTAAGTTCTGTATCTACTGCAAATGATTATCAAGCAAGAAGAAACAGCACAAAATATCGTGACAGCAAGACCGGAAAGACCGAATTTGTCTGCACACTTAATGGCTCAGGCCTTGCTACAAGCCGTGTATTTCCAGCACTTATTGAACAATGCCAAAACGCTGATGGCTCAATAACAATCCCTGAAGCATTAAGAAAATACATGGGTGGACAAGAAAAAATTACTAAAAAGTAATAAATATTTTCGTAATAAAAACTATGCACGATGCATAGTTTTTTTATTGTAAAAATAGGGAATTCTGTCTACATTTTACTTATAAAACAATCAAGTATTACGTCTGACAAGCTACTTCCAATAAAATAATTATAATTCATTCTATAAATATTATTAATTTATAAAATTTAATTTGAAAAAATTATAAGAAAATTTCTTTTATAAAAAAACAAATGATATGTTATAAAATTTTATTGTTACAGAATGTCGCTATAGTGACATATTATAATTAAATCAATTTATTGCATCTTATTGCATCACAATAAAATAGAGAAAAATATTGCAATTTTGATTGACAATAATTATTTTATTAAAGTCAAATTAAAAAATGAAATATAATTTTTATTTTTAAATTTAACAGTAAAATCATAATAATTCATCATAATAAATTATTTGCAAATATCAAAAATTGCTATATTGTATAAAAACATAAAAAACAATGCAAGTAACGGCGTGACCAAACAGAATAATTTTATTTTTGATAAATTATCCGATCAAAAAATTAAAATATTTTTACAATATAGAATTTCATGACTAATTAATTCAAAAAATTATGTGACGCGCTGAGACAGAATTTTTATTTTTTTATGATAAATTGTCCGAGCAAAAATTATAATTATTTTTGATAAAATACAAACTTGTAAAAAAGTGATAAATAAGAAAACCCTGTGAGACAGAATAACAAAATTAAAATGATAAATTGTCCAATTAATTTAGCTTATCACAAATCAAATTACAAAAGAGAAAAAAACTGACTCAAAAAAATTGTAATATTATGATAAATATAACACACGGAAAAATAAGGGTTTTAAAATGCTATATGTAACATAGTACCATGAAACAAATTAATTATAATCAAACAATATATGAATTTTAAGGATTTTGAATTTTAATATAAAAAATGTTAATAAACCCCGGTTTTTAACCCCATCTATTCGCAAAAGCTGTCTTTTGCGAATAGATAATATATACAGTTTTTAACATTTCCACAACTATTTGTATGTATTTTTAAACCTAAAACCACTTTCAATTTATCACTACTCCTTTAACAATCATATATGCCAGTGACAAAATTTAAATAAATAATCAATTCAAAAATGTAGATTAGTGAAACTCAAATGCAAAATTTATTTTCACAAAATAAAAAAGGTTAATTATCAATTCAATTAACCTTCTCTATATAGTTCAAGTAAAAAACCATACTCTTTTATTTCTTGCCTAATCACATCAACATTACTTATAAATGTTTCAACCAATGTCCAAAACCTTTTTGAGTGATTCATCTCAACAAGGTGACAGAGTTCATGAATAATAACATAATCAATTAGTACTGGTGGAAGCATCACAACTCTCCAATTAAAAGATATTGCTCCAGAACTTGTGCATGCGCCCCATCTGCCTTTGCTGTTTGAAAACCTTATTGATTTTGGAGTGATGCGCATCAACGATTGAATATATGCAATTCTTTGATTTAAAATTTCTTTTGCTTTCTTTTTATAAAAGCTTATCAAAAGCTTCATTATCTTTTCTTCTGGAATCTTTTTTGGAAGAACAATTGTCCCTTTGTTGATTTCAGCTTTATTTACATCTGCAAGTGCTAAACTATATCTATTGCCACAAATAAGAAATTTATTATAATGAATAATATCCTCAAATTTGTCGTTATTGTTTTTAATTTGAGACAATTTGCTCGCAAGCCAGTTTTGTTTTGATTCAATAAATCTCTTAATATCCTGGTCCTTCATCTTTTTTGGAACATGAACAACAATAACCCCGTCTCTATTAATTGATATAGACAGTGTTTTTCGAGTACTTTTTACTATTTGATCAGGAAATATCATTACTTCTCACCTACTCTAATTTATATGATAATAACATAATTCTTTCAACTATGATTATTGTCATAATATAAAACATTATACACTTTTTGCGAAAAATTACATAGCAAATATTCTAGATTTATATTTATGTGTAAATAATTATAATACATTGACACGAAAAAAGTTGACTTATTTGTTGCTTTTATTTTAATATAATATTATCTAATATTATATTTTTGGAGGTATTATGTCAGGAATAGACAGCGACCTTATCCGTGGTCATATTGATACAATTATTTTAAAATCACTTTACCACGGCGATAAATATGGTCTTGAGATAATACAAGAAGTTGAAGAAAAAAGCAATGGCACTTATGAATTAAAACAACCAACACTATACAGTTGTTTAAAAAGACTTGAAGGACAAGGCTTAATTTCTTCATATTGGGAAGATAGTGATATTGGTGGAAGACGCCACTACTACACTCTTACAGACAAAGGTAGAGAAACCTATCAAAACAACCAAGAAGATTGGCTTCGCTCTCGCGAAATTATTGATAATCTTATCTATAACACAAGCGTTAACTATGCCCCAATCTATGATGACGATAAATCTATTGAAAAAAGCAAACTTGAAGAAGTTGAAAATAAAGCTAGCGAAGAATCTCAAAATGAAAATGTAAAAACAGAAAATACACCCGTTGAAGAAAATTCAGAAACTGAAAAACCTGAAGCAATTGAGGAAATGCAAGATGAGTCTGCAAACTATTTAGCAGACACTTCTGACATGAATGAGCAAGATGAATTTGCAACATTTGACGATTCATCTAATCAATCTGAAAATTTCTTTACTGCAAATAAGGAAACTTCTGAAAATGACGATATTGAAGAGACAACTGCCTCTCCTATTTCAGTGAAAGAAATTGCTCCTGAACTTAGTGATGAAGAACACGATGTTGTCAATTTAAACTTAGATGAAAACATTGATAATGAAGACAACGAATCAGCCGAGGAAGTTGTTTCAAACACAGATAACAAACCTTCTATGGAAGTTTCAGATGACGATGCCATATTTGAAGAAGAAACAAATGATGACGATGAAATCTACTCTCCAGAAAACGACATTCCAGAAGACGAACAAATTTATGTTCCTGAAAACATTTTTGAGGAAGATAATGAAGAACCTACTGTTGAAGAACAAGAAGATGATGCTCCAACATACATCAACTTTAATTCTAACAACAATTATGATGAAGCTGACATAACTAATATTCAAGCAAATCAAGATGAACCATCTAATGAGCCAGCTAATGATGAATCTGAATCTTATAATAACAATGAAATTGAACATTATGATAATTCTTCAAACTTTAATTATGAAATTAATAATAAAGAAACAAATAATGCAAATGTAGCCAATGAGCCTGTTAAAACAAACGAAGAAGAAATTAATAATTTATATAAAACAACCGAAAACTATAACAACATTCAAGCTGGCTATACAGATGAAAAATATAAGCAAGCTCTTTCTGAACTTGAAAGTTATGCTGGTGGCATAAATGAAACAGCTCCATCAAAACGTGATAAATCAAACATCTACTCTTTCTCTGAACTTAGAGAAAAC
>CAMOCH010000018.1 GCA_946610655.1 uncultured Clostridia bacterium | reverse complement strand
ATTCAAAATTAAAAGGCATAAGTTTTTCATTTAAATATTCTAAAGAAACTGGATTATAAAGTTTCACATAATCTGCCATTTCAACACTGCTTAAAACCAATTTTCTTACTTTATCATCAAACAAAACAGCATCATCAATATATTGTTTTTGCTCCTCTTTAGATAATGGCGTGAATTTCAAAAGATTTGTCATCATTTCGGTATAATATCCCAAAAATTTATTTTTTGTTTCTTCATTTTCATAATACGAAGTGTCTGGCAAAATAATGTCAGGATCACCGATTGTAAAAACATGTTTTGAAGAATCTTTAAAATCTTCGGTAACACCAAAATCAAAAGGCATAGGCACACCTTGAAAAAACAAATCTACGGCTTTTAATTGCAATTCATCTATATCTTTTAAATTTTTAATTTCTTCAAGCAAAGGAAGTAATGGTTTTATTCCATCGCTTTCTCTATTTTTCTTATTTTTAACTTTTGCATACAACTTTACTGCATAATTCATAGGAACAATATCAGTGTTTTTTTTGCCACTATATAAATCTTCAAAATCTTTTATCAATATTTTTTCAATATGATTTTGAACTTCATCAAAAGCATCTATTGTTGGTTGGTCACTAGGAATTTTTGCTTTTTTTATCCACCTGCTGTTAACACTTTGATACAAATCATCTTGAATGCGTATTTTGTTTTTCATAATAGCTCCTTTTTGCTTCTATTATTATATTTTATTAAACAGATTAAATCAACAAATTCAATCATTTGTGCGTAAATTCTTAATTAACAAAAAAAACTTAACCCTGCCGTTAAGTCTTTTTATATTTTAAATATAATTTATTTACACAAAATATGCAAAGCATACTATCAAAAATTGACTAACAAAATATAGTACATTTTTCATAATTGTGTAATTTTTATCTTGACCAAGCAGCCCAAAATTTTGTTTGTCAGCAAGAATGCTAGACACAAATAAAACAACATATGCAGCAGCCAAAAGCATAGAATGAATTATTGCAAAACTTAAACATATTGTTGAGATTGCCATAAACATAATGAGAGTTTTGTTTATCCAAATTTTAAATTTGCTGCCGTTATAATTAATTTTTAAATCTGCCGAAAATCTTATAAACACAAAACTTACAAGCATGCTGAACACAAAAGCTGAAAGAATAACCCAGTTGAAGCCTGTGACAATTTTGTTTTGCACAAACATAATTATCGCAAAAAAGTATAAAACATGGCTGATGCTATCGCAAGACAATCCAAAACTTAAAAAGGCTTTTTCTTTGTCTTCTGCAGTTTCTTGAAGTTCGAGCAAAAAGTTCCCAATTATTGAGAAAACAACTGCAACAAGCATTGTTATTTTTGTTTCTGTTTTGCTGTTTAAACACGCAACAAACGCTATTGCCACCAAACAAATTAATGTTAACAATTTGTATATTGCCACATTTGATGAGCTATGTCTCAATTTTTCAATTAAGAACATAGTCACACCAAACGCAAGCATACATGAAAGCAAAACAAAACTTCCTACCATATTTTTTCTCCCCAAAAATATTATAACTTTTAACAAAAACATATGTCAATAATAAAAAACACAAAATATTTCATTATTTTGTTTGTAACAAAATATTTTTTTGGGTTATTATTAAAAAGCAAGCGCAAAAGTGTTTGCATATAACAAATTATGGAGAAAAATATGGAATCAAAAATCTTATCTATTCATGCAAGACAAATTTTAGACAGCCGTGGCAACCCAACAGTTGAAGTTGACGTAACTTCTGAACACGGATTTGGACGAGCTGCTGTGCCAAGTGGCGCTTCAACTGGCTCTTTTGAAGCTGTTGAACTTAGAGATGGTGACAAAAACATCTATATGGGAAAAAGCGTTTTAAAAGCTGTTTGCAATGTTAACAACATCATCAGCAAAAAGCTTATAGGACAAAACGTATTTGACCAAAAAGCAATCGATAAAATGCTTATTGAACTTGACGGAACACCAAACAAAGGAAAACTTGGTGCAAACGCAATCCTTGGTGTTTCACTTGCCTGCGCAAAAGCTGCAGCAAATGAACAAAATGTGCCACTTTATAAATACATTGGTGGAAGTAAAGCAAAAGTTTTGCCAGTTCCAATGATGAATATACTAAACGGTGGAAAACACGCAGACAACAGCGTTAACATTCAAGAATTTATGATTATGCCTGTTGGTGCAAAAACTTTTTCTGAGTGTTTGCAAATGTGCACAGAAATTTTCCACAACCTTAAAGCAGTTTTGAAAGCAAAAGGCTATGCAACAAGCGTTGGCGACGAAGGTGGTTTTGCCCCTAACCTTTCTTCAGACGAAGATGCATTTAAATTTTTGATGGACGCAGTTGAAAAAGCTGGCTACAAACCAGGCAAAGACATTAGGTTTGCAGTTGATGCTGCTGCAACAGAAATGTGGGAAGAAGCCCAAAAAATTGGCAAAACTGGTTACTACTTTTGGAAGACAAAACAATTTTTCACCCCTAGCGAGATGATAAAATATTGGGAAGAAATGTGCAAAAAATACCCAATCATTTCTCTTGAAGATGTTCTCTCTGAAGAAGATTGGGAAAACTGGCAAGTACTCACCAAAAAACTTGGCAAAAAAGTTCAACTTGTTGGTGACGACTTGTTTGTTACAAACTCTGCTCGTCTTAAAAAAGGAATCTCTCTTGGCGCTGCAAACAGCATACTTATTAAAGTTAACCAAATTGGAACACTAACTGAAACAATAGATGCTATTAAAACGGCGAAAAAGGCCGGTTACACAGCCGTTACAAGTCACCGTAGTGGAGAAACCGAAGATACAACAATCGCTCACCTATGCGTGGCACTTGCAACCGGACAAATCAAAACTGGTGCTCCAAGCAGAACAGATAGGGTTTGTAAATATAACGAACTTCTACGCATTGAAGAAGAGCTTGGCAAAAAAGCCGAATATCTTGGATTAGATGCCTTCACAAATTTGAAATAAAATTAATCAACAAAAAAAATCTTGGCGAATTGCCAAGATTTTTATTTTGCGTTTTATTCTTTTTTCTCTTCGGTTTCTTCTTCTTTTGGGTTATCAACATAGGCAACCGACCCTGCATTTGCAGACTGAATAATTGCATTTTGATTTTTCTTGTTTCTGTTAACTTTAACCCATTTTGGTTTTGAGAAAGCTCCCATTGCCATTGTTACAGAGTAAACAACTGTGAACATTGGGAAAAGTAGTGCTCCACTGATTAAGTCTCTTCTACGTTTTGCGCCAAGTTTTTTGTAGTCTAGCATAATCATAAGCATACCTTGACCAATTCCCGCAACAAGGAATAAAACAAGAAGGATAATTCCTATCAAAATCAGCTGATTATATAATCCCGGTGCGTTTATTCCAACTGCAGCAGTTGCTTCGTTGGTGAAATATCCATTGGCCCATAAATAAGCAACGTCATAAACATAAAAGAACGGAATCCATGTGCAGAAAAGTACGCAAATTATGTTGAACATGTATGTTAGAAGTTGTTCCAAAAATGAAAAACGGAATTTGCTGATTGTCTTCCACAAAAACACAGGTGTGTATTTCCACAAAAGCCTTAAGTTTCCGGCTGCAATACGTTTGTTACGGTTCATTGTGTCTTTGAATGTGCTTGGAAGGTCTTCATACACAACTGCATCTTCAACAAAGTGAGCTTTGTAGCCGTCCATCATACGTTTAAAGTTAAATTCTGTGTCTTCTGTTATGCTAACACAATCATAGCCACCAATTTTTTTGATAATTTCAAAAGCTGTCATAGCTCCTGGTCCATTAACGTGAGCGTCAATTCCAAGACGTTCTCTTGCTCTGCCACCAATACGGCTATCAAATGTGTAATAAAGTCCACAAGCTTTTGTAAACTCATTTTGAGTCATATTAAGAGCACTTTCATATGGTCTTGCAATTTTTACACCAGACGCATAGGCATCATTCATTAAATCAAAAAATTCATCATTAACATGGTTGTCGGCATCTAATCTAATTGAAAAATCATATTCAATGCCGGTTGCAAGAATTTGCTCGTATCCATGTTTAAGCGCATACGCTGCAATATGAGTTTTTGGGTCTGGGTCAGAATATTCAAAAGCTGTTGCTCCTGCTTTTCTTGCAAGTTCAGCAGTTTTATCTGTGCAGTTGTGCGCAACAACATAAACATCAAACATATCTTTTGGATAGGTTTGTTTATCGAATAATCTTTTTACCGTATCATAAATAACATCTTCTTCATTATGAGCAGGAATAATTACACATATTTTATGTTTTTTATCTGCCTTTTTAAATTTTTTCTTTGGAAGCCAACACAAAAACATATATATAAATTGCAACATAAATGGTATTCCAATAATGGTAAGAAGCACAGTGTTGATTGTGTTTAATGTGTTATATAAGTTTACTTGCCACATAAAAAGTTCTCCTAAAAATTGAGTATGTTAATATTACCAAAATAAATTGGCGATGTCTAACATTTTTTATATTTTATTTCTATTTCATCTATTGTGTTAAAATTTAAGCACAAGTTTTGCTATTAAAAAACCAATTAATCCAATGGCTCCAAGCACACCACCAATGGTTGCCAAAATTTTGCCTACAGACTTTGGGGATTTTCCTGTGGTTTTTCCATCAATTCCACTAATGTAGCAATGATAATTTTTATCTTTATACTTATAGTGGTTAACATAAATTGGCACATATAAATAGTTAAAGAAAATATTTTCAAGTTTACTTGCACAAGTTAAATTTACAATTTCATCATATTTACTACTAAGTTTTGATCTAACCTGTCTTTCTGCATTTTCACAGCAAACCTGTCTAAGTGTTTCAACCTGACTTTGCAAGTTTTCATCGGTGTTTGCAGCAGAATAACCAAACAAATATGATGATGAATATGGAACAATTTGATTTGAATCAATATCCATAATTTTACCAATCAAATCATCTTCAATCATTGAGTTTGCACTTATTGCCAAGTTTTTAACTTGCGTTGTTTCAACATCTTTAACCATATGAACAGTGCTAAACACAGTGTTTGTTTCTTTATCTACATGAACTTTTTTAACAGTTCCGTTATAAAAACATACATTTGTTGCATTTATATTATAAACAGGCACATAAACACTGCTGATTTTGCCCTGCTTTGCCATGGTGTATAAATCACTTGGCGCAAATTTTCTCTTTTTTATCCATTTATCAAAACAAGAAGTGGCTTGCTGCTTATCAATTTTAAAAGTTACAATGCCATCTGGAGAGTATGTATCTGAACTGTAGGTTTCAATATCTTTAGAACCACAACTTGGGCATCTTGTGCTTACTTTTCCGTTTGTTACAATGTGTGATGTTCCACAAGTTTTGCAATAATATTGACTTATTTCTTTTGAAGCAAGTTCTGGCATATAATCAAGAGAATATTTTCTTGTTATTTTTACATTTTTGCTTGGAAGTTCAATTGGATAAGTGCTTCCACAATGTTCACACCAAATTGCTTGTTTTTGTGGACTGAATGAAAGTGACCCACCACAATTTGAACAATTTTTTAAATCTTTCATATTTTTCCTCAAAATTTACTAATTTAATTTTACTACAAAGCACGGCATTTTGGCAAATGAATAGCATTAATTGTTTTTTCAACAAAAAAAGCCCCAAGTTTTGGGCTTTTTTATTCATTATTAAAATATGATTTTAATTGTTATCGAGTAAAAATTGTGAGTTATATAGATTTGCATATTCACCATTTTTTGCAATAAGTTCCTTGTGGGTTCCCTGTTCAACAACGTCGCCATCTTTAAGCAGCAAAATTAAATCTGCATTTTTGATGGTTGAAAGACGATGCGCAATAACAAAACTTGTTTTATTTTTGCAAAGTTTATCCATTGCTTCACTTATTATTTCTTCTGTTCTTGTGTCAACACTGCTTGTTGCTTCGTCTAAAATAAGCATTGGTGCATTTTGGACCATTGCTCTTGCAATTGTGAACAGTTGTTTTTGACCTGCCGACAAGCTTGTGTTTTCATCTAAGTAATAATCTAAGCCTTTTGGAAGAGTTGAAATATAGTGCCAAATATTTGCAGCTTTGCAAGCATTAATAACTTCTTCATCAGTTGCATTTTGATTGCCATATTTTAAATTTTCTTTGATTGTTCCTTCAAAAAGCCAAGTGTCTTGCAAAACCATAGCAAAACATTTTCTAACATCTTCTCTTTTTACGTCAAGAGTATTTACTCCATCAATCAAAATCTTACCAGAGTTTATGTCATAAAAGCGCATAAGCAAATTTACTATGGTTGTTTTGCCGGCACCAGTTGGGCCAACTATTGCAATTTTTTGACCTGCTTTTGCTTCAAATGAGAGATTGTTAATGATAATTTTGTCTTTGGCGTAACCAAACTGAACATTTTCAAACTTAACATTGCCTTTCAAATTTTCTATTTTTTGAGTTTTAAAACTTTCATCTTCTTGCTCTGCTTCATCCAAAAATTCAAAAACTCTCTCGCTGGCCGCAACTGTTGATTGCAAGTTTGTTGATATGCTTGAAATTTGTTGAAGAGGGTTATTAAATTGACGAATATACATCAAGAAAATTGGAAGTTCACCAATAAATGCATAACTATACTTACCACTAATTAAGAGCACTGCCGCAACCACACAACACAAAACATAGCTGAAGTTTGTTACAGTTTTCATTATTGGGTGAAGTAGTCCACTTGTGAACTGACTTTTGTATGCACTTTTATATAGTTTATTGTTAACTTCATCAAACTTTTTATTTTCTCGTTTTTGAGCATTAAATATTTTTACAATTAAGCTTGCTGAATAAACTTCTTCAATTTGTCCATTAACTTGTCCTAATGATTTTTGTTGTTCTCTAAAATATTTTTGAGAAAATTTAACAATAATCATTGTGAGAAGAAGCGTTACAGGAACACTTGCTATTGCAATTAATGTAAGTTCCCAGCTTATTGAAAACATAAAAATTGGAACACATATTATTGTTATCACGCTTGTGATAAGGGTTGTTATGCTGCTGTTTAAGTTAAATGCAATTGTGTCAACATCATTTGTTATTCTGCTAAGAACATCACCATATGAATTTTTGTCAAAATATCTAAGAGGAAGTCTGTTTATTTTTTCACTTAATTCTGAACGAAGTTTTCTACAAATTTTTGTGTTAATTCCTGCCATTATCCAGTTTTGAACAACAGAACAAACAACAGATGACAATATTATAGATAAGTAAATAAGAGCAAGTTTTGTAACTTCATCCATTTCAAAACTTGAACCTAATAATAACGTTGTGAGTTTTGTCAATTGTTTTGGTGCATAAACACCAAGAAATGTTCCTGCTATTGCGAACAAAATTGAAATAATAATAACAGGCAAAAATGGTTTCATATATTTAACAAGTCTTGAAAAACTAGATTTAAAACTCTTTGGTTTTTCACCCATCATTCTCATTGGGCCGTGTCCCATACTTGCGCGAGGTTTGTTATTTTGTGCCATTTGTCAGTTCCTCCTCACTAAGTTGAGATAGCGCAATGCTTTTATATACATCACAATCATTAAGTAATTGTTCATGAGTTCCCTCACCAACAATATTACCATCTTCCAAAACAATAATTTTATCGGCATCCATTATTGTTCCAATTCTTTGAGCAACAATAAGTTTTGTAACATTCGAAAAACTCTCTTTGAGTTTTTTTCTAAGAATTTTGTCAGTTTTGTAATCAAGTGCAGAAAAACTATCATCAAAAATCAATATTTCTGGGTTTTTTATGATTGCTCTTGCAATAGAAAGTCTTTGTTTTTGACCACCAGAAAAGTTGTTTCCACCTTGTGCAACAACATAATCCAGTCTTCCATCAAGTTTATCAACAAATTCTTTTGATTGAGAAATTTCTAACGCTTTTTCAATTTGTTCATCAGTTGCATCTGGTGCACCATAGCAAACATTTTCTTTAACCGTGCCACTAAAGAGCAAACTTTTTTGAGGAATATATCCAAGTCTGTCATTGAGCGCAGAAAATTTATAATCTTTAATGTTTATTCCATCAACAAGCACTTCTCCACTTGTTGCATCATAAAATCTTGACACAAGATTAATAAGTGTACTTTTTCCACTTCCGGTTGAACCAATAAATGCAACCGTTTCTCCCTGTTTTGCCTCAAATGAAATATCTTTGAGCACATACTCATCTGCCCCTGGATATTTGAACGAAACATGATTAAATTTAACTGTTCCAACACTTTCTGTTTGCTCTGGTTTAAGTGTTCCATTTTTAACAGTTGTTTCGGTTGAAAGCACTTCATTAATACGCCTTGCAGAAACACTGCCTCTTGGCACCAAAATAAACAAAATGTTAATAAACAAAAAGCTCATAACAACTTCGATTGAATATTGTGAAAATTCACTTATTTGCAAAAAGTTGATTGAAACATCTGGATTAAGCAAAAGACTGGCTCCTATCCAATATAGAGCCAAGTTAAGACCATTCATCAAAAGTTGCATAAACGGAAACAAAAAGGCTGTTACTCTGTTAACAAAAAGTGATGTTGACGTTAATTTATTGTTAACATTTGTAAACTTTTCTTGTTCATATTTTTCAGAGTTGTTTGCTCTAACAACCCTAATACCTGTTAAGTTTTCTCTTGCAACGCTATTGAGTTCATCTGTTTGTTTTTGCATTTTCATAAATTTTCTAAACACAAGAAGCATAACCACAACAACAAACACAAACATTATTAAAACAAACGCAAAAGTTGTCCAAGATAGTGTTGCATTGATTGATGTAATTTTAATTAGTGCCGAAACAGCCATAACTGGCGCATACATAAACATACGTAAAATCATCGTGAGCACATTTTGCACTTGAGAAATATCATTTGTTGACCTTGTGATGAGGCTTGCTGTTGAAAACTTGTTAACTTCATTCATGCTAAATTCACCAACTTTGTTAAAAACAAGCCCTCTGAGTCTTTTTGAAAAACCACTTGCAATTCTGCTTGATGTGTAGCTAATAACAATGCTTATTGCAACACTCGCCAAAACAAACAGCATAATCATGCCGCCGTTTTTCCACACTTCTTCTGTTCCACTGCCAATTGATGACAATATTTTTACCATATATTCTGGAAGTTTTAAATCACACTGAACTTCCAAAACTGTTAAGGCAAAAATAAATATAATTAAAAGCCATTCATACCATTTAAGATGTTTTAAAATTTTAATCATAATTCTTCCTTTTTTTTCAATGGTTGTATTATATTCAAACAGTCACAACATTGTCAATAATATTTTTAATATTATGCAAATATGCATTGCCAATTTTTTAATTTTATTGTAATATGTAGATATGAAAGAAATCACAAAAGAAAAATCAGTCCATATTAATCACAGAAATCGCATGAAAAACATTTTTGTTGAGCACGGGTTTTCTGCTTTCACCGAAGTGCAAAAACTAGAATTTATTTTGTTCTTTGCAATTCCACAAAAAGACACAAATCCCATCGCACACAAACTTCTCGATGAGTTTGGTTCAATTAAAAACGTAATTTCTGCAAATTTTTCAGACCTTGTTAAAGTTGATGGAATTGGCACACACGCTGCCCTTTTGCTTAAATCATACAAAGCACTTTTAAGCGATCAAAATTTGGTTAGTAACTTGAAAAAGATTGGAAGTTCAACCGAAGCAAAACAATATATGTTTGAAATTTTGCGTAACTCAAATGTTGAAGAATTTTATGTTGTATGCCTTGATGAAGATAATAAAATTATCAAAACCAAGAAGATTAATTCTGGTTCTGCAAATAAAGTTGGCGTTGAAATAAGAGATATAACATCAATTGCCTTTTCTTGCAATTCTTCAAAAATAATCATTGCACACAATCACCCAAGTGATAACTGTAACTTCTCCGACGAAGACCTTGCTTTCACTCACAGCATAATGTGCAGTTGCCTTTTAAACGACATACTTTTGGTTGACCACGTTTTGGTTACTCCAACAAATGTTAGATCTCTTGCCGAAAGTAAAGTGTTTGAAGCAATTCAAGACCGAGCAATCAAAAAAGTTAACTTATCTAGCAAAGATATTGCTGCTCTGTTTTCACCAAAAACACCATATGTTGTTATTAAAATTGATGAATAATAAATTGCATATTGACAAAAATTTTATTTGAGTTATAATAATTAAAGATACAACTTTTTCAGGAGGAATGTATGGAAAAAATTGGATATTTTATTAAAAAAGATCAACAACTTTTAAATGGAGACCTTGACAAAATTGACTTTTCAACTGTTATTTTGGTTGCAAAAGATGGAGCTTCTTACGTTATTTTCACAGTAAACGGTTCATATATGGACACACCTTACAGAGGCGATTACTCAAAGAGCAAAATCACAGCTTCTCAATTTAAAAATTTATTCACTGGAGAAAACGCAAGATATATTTCTCTTGAAAAGGCAATAATGGATGAAAAAACTGAGATTATCGCTCGCGAATATGAAAGAAAATCTTCTGGATACTCTTACACAATCAAATCAACATTTTATAAAGACGGCGTTAAATATATAAAAAATGAAGACACATTTAGATTTATTAACAACTGTGTGCTTGTTGCAACTCTTCCAGATGGCAGATGCATATTTGATGACCTTTCAAAAAACTTTAATGTTCTTATGAAAAATAGAAGCAGAGTTCCTGCTCTATACATGACAAATGAAGGATTTAACCCAGAAAACAACCCAAGTGCTACTCTTGGTGATGCTGTTGAAGGATATTCTAAAGAACTTGTTTTAAAAACATATTATAATCGTCCTGCATCTTCAAATAACAAAGCATCAGTTATTGAATTTGGCAACGAATAATCAAAAGCAACCAGAAGGTTGCTTTTTTTATTAACAATCTTTAGAAATGTTAATATAATAAAACCATATAATAAAACAAAGGAGAAATATTATGAAAACAGCAGCAAAAGTGTTTATTATTCTTGGCATGATTTTTGGATTTTTTATGATCTTCCCAATTGTTATTGGTATTTTTGCCCTTAAAAAATTGGAAGAAGGAAAAAAAGAGGAACTTCTTCTATGGAGCATCCTCACACTATTTTTATGTAGTTTCCTTGGTGGAATATTTATGCTTATTTATTATTTTCAACAAAACCCAGAAACAATCAACAATATCACAAACAATCAAAATAATGAAAACCAACAAAATAACAACTCAGCAGATTCTTTAGAAAAAGATCTCGATAAGCTAAACGACCTTAAAAATAAAGGTCTTATCACAGAAGAAGAATATGAAAGTGCAAGAAAAGCAACTTTTGAAAAATATACAAAATAATTAAATAAAAAACACGGAAAATTCCGTGTTTTATTATTTAACCAATTTACCATTAATTTTCAAAGTAATTCTATTTGTTAATGATATAGTTACTTCTAACTTTATGTTATCATCCATAATTGCGTTTAATTTTATTGGGGTAAAAGACATAATTGTATTATGTTCATCATATTTTTCTCCATCAACTCGAATCGTATGATGATACCACCCTGCATAAACAGATATCTTTTTCCCATTATAGTCATATTCCCTATAACACAACAACAAAGAACTTATGAACATAATTATTGCAGGTAGTAATAGATAATAAATCATAAACTCCCACGCATATGTATTAAATTCGAAGGATTCTATCTCATATGATGCAACCTTTCCATCAACATATATTAAATCACATTCTACAGTTTTTCCATTATAAGCCGTAAAAAAACTTTCTTTTGTTTCCAATAAATGATTTGAGTCGTCATAATATTTTATTGTTACATATCCATAATAGACTTTTCTATTGAATGTAACATACATTGTTAGACTTGTTCGATTAAGTGAAGAAGAATAATCATTAATATATCCTTCATCATCAACTATATCTAATTTAGGTTTTGAAACATGAATTATTATAGGCAAAAATATAATCAAAAGCAAAATAAATAACCAACTTAATCTATGTATAATAATTTTGTTTTTTTCATTCACTTATAATTCACCTCCTCCTAATTCATTATTTTAAATATATTAATCTCGAGTCATTGTAGAACAAATATATCACATTTTGAGATATGTGTCAACATGGCATGCGCTTCGCTTGGCTAAGCGAACTGGTCGCTATCGTTCCCCTTCAATTTCAGCTTAATACACCAAAACAAAAAACACGGAAAATTCCGTGTTTTATTATTCTCTTTCAGAAGCACCCTCTGATTTTATTTTTTCAAGATTGTTATTAAACCTTTTAACAAAATTCTTGTCTTGCACTGAATTTATCATTTCTTTCATTTTTTTCAATGGTTCAATTTGATTATATTTTATTAAAAGTTTTTCAATATTTAATATGTTTCTGCACGCTTCTTTGTTGTCTATGTTTCGTCTTTCTTCAATCTCAGAATTCTTTTTATAATCTTCATTTAACAAGTTAAACAATTCATCAATAACCATGCCTACATCTATTTTTTCAGAATTTTGTTTGTAGTTATCATTAATCAATATCAAATCTTCTGCAAGTTCACTCAATTCAAAAATAAATCTATAACTTTTAATAATTGTGCTAGATAGCGCATAAATGTCTTCATTGGATAAATATTTTGCATTCTCTTTAATAAAATTTTCAATTCCGTGAGAGTCATCACCACTTGCCATCAATTTGGCAATTCTTGAATAATTTTCAGCTGTTAAATATTTTTTATATTTTGGTATAAAATCGGCATTAATATCTCTCGTGATAAAATATATCATGGCCTTGTTTCCGTTTAAATATTGGTATGTGGCATTATCGTCTTTCACGCCAGCTTTGGTTTCAAGAATATTAAGAATTTTTTCAATTTCTTTTTGGGCTTCTATTTCTGCAGCAGTTTTTTCTTGCATTATCTTGCACCTCCACAAATTCTATCAGCAAAATTATATCATCTCGCAAAAATTCTGTCAATATCAAGGAATTAATAAAAGGCACCAAAATTCAGTGATTTTTTCGCTCTATTAAATGCTAAGTTATCACTAATTTAAATTATTTTTATTTCACTTATTTTTTTATATAAACATTAATTTTTTTTACAAATCACTCTTGGAAACACACATTTTTGACAAGATTTTTAAAAACTGTTGACAAAAACAAAAATTTATATTATTATACAAAAGCAAATTGTTGCACAGAGGTTGTGGCGGCTTAGCTCAGTTGGCTAGAGCGCCTGGTTCATACCCAGTAGGTCGTAGGTTCAAATCCCACAGCCGCTACCACAATTTTAATATATGGTCCCTTGGTCAAGCGGTTAAGACATCGCCCTTTCACGGCGGTAACAGGAGTTCGATTCTCCTAGGGACTACCA
>CAMOCH010000017.1 GCA_946610655.1 uncultured Clostridia bacterium | reverse complement strand
CAACACTTTTCTTTTTTGCTTTTTTTGTCTTTTTTCATGTTAGTCCTCCTTGACTAATAATAGTATGCACGCTTTTTGTTTGTGGTATTCAAAATTTTATAATATTTATTTTTATATTTTTTTAAAATATAAACTTTTTTTATGTTTTATATTGCCTACAAAATTAAAATATGCTATACTATCTAAGATAGTATAATGAGTAAAATTGGCTATCACAAAAAATGTAAAATAAAATCGAACGAGATTTGAATATAATTTAAGAAGGGAATTATGAAAAAGTTTTTATCCTATTTATTAATATTTATTATGACAATGGCTGTTAGTGCAACCATAACAATTCGTGTTAAATCTAACCTATTAGAAAATTCGCAGCAGGTTTCAACCACTGCTTCTGCAAGTGGAGAGGCAACACTTCTTGGTGGCATAATGGAAAGTTTGGAAGAAAATCCAAAACTTAACCTTTCTGGTAATATAACTGTTGGCATTGATGAAGAAGAAATAGGTGTTGAACTTAATGTTAATGCAGATTTAACTGTTTTAACATCTCCAATAATCGACGGAACAATTGATGTTACATATGGCGGACAAACCACAAGCTTATATTTATGCTTTATCAACAACACAATTTATGTTGAGTGTGAAAATATTAAAATTAAAACAACAATTTCTGGAATTACAGACATTGTTAACACAATAAAAGAGATTTTGCCAAGTAGCGATGAAAATTCAAACTCTGCACTTGGGGGACTTGGAGACAAATTTGCAAACATTAATGTCGATAGTTTGCTAGATGCTTTGGGTAATCCAAAGAAAACTGTTATGGGCAACTTAACAGCATATGAAGTAAATCTTGATGGAATTTGCAAAGCAGTTATTGTTTGTGATGATGACTTTAATATTAAAACGGCAACAATTTCTGATTTTACTTTGATTGAAGGTGTTTCTGTTGAGGCAAATATTGCTGTTAATGCCGATGAAAACATTGATATTGTTGCTCCAGATGGAGAGCATTTAGATGTTGCGGCAGTTATTTCTGATATTGAATCATTTATTAAAAACCAATATTTTGATATTACTCTTTGGGCAAGCGTATATAAAAACACTGAATTTTTGGAATATGCAAAAGCAAATGTAAAACTTGATGCAAAAACTCTTGATGTTGTTGCAAACGCAAATATTTCTGGACTTGTTGATGGAAAAATTTCTGCAGCATATATCAATAAAGATTTGTATGCAAAATTTAATGATATTGGTGTTAAAGCAAACAAGAGCACAATTGAACAACTTATCAGTCTTGTGATGAGCAAACTTCCACAAGATTTGCTTAATGTGAATATTGACACAAATCAAATTATTGATTATGTTAAAAATAACTACAAAACCATTATTTCAAATGCTGTAATTTCTAACAGTAAAATTAAAATTGATATTGATTTGTCTTTCTTAAATGAAAAACTTGGAAGAACAATCGTTTGCTTAAATGTTTATGAAAATAAAATAAGAAGCATAGATATCAATTTGTCGCTTCTTGGTGAGTATAAAATTGTTTTGTCTGCGTATGTATATTCTCCAGAAAGTGTTGAATTTAAAGTAGATGAAGAAGAATACTTTGATGGTCAAACAATTCTTGACTTTATTACAAACACTAACTTTAAAGAATTTTCAATTGCAGGGGATATTGCAGCAAGAATTGCAGAAGAGCAGATTAATCTTGACCTTAGTGCAAAAGTTAATTTAACAGAAAAATCATTCCAGGCACAAATTGCTGATTTGTTTGGACTCAGTGTTAATGCAGCTTATGTAAATGATAATTTGTATGCAAACATTAATGACATATATGTGTCTGCAAGCAAAACTTATTTGTTATCTTTGATTGAAAATATTGAATTGCCAGAAATTGATATGGCAGAAATTACTAACAAGTTCACAGATATTTTGAAAAACTATTCAATAAACGACATTTTGAAACTTGTTAACATTTCATTGTTGCAAGAAAAACTTTCTATTGATGCAGATTTAAGTTTAATGTTTGGTGAGAACCTTAAAATTAAACTTGATGCAAACGTTACTTCAAATAGCATTGAACTTAATAGTTTTGAAATTGAATATGAAAATATTTGTGTTTCTGGAAATTTGAGTGTTGTGTTTGAATCTCAAGAAATTTCCGTTGAAAACGCAGAAAATTATATAAACATTGAAAACTTGATTGATAATGTTCAATCATATATTGATGCTGACAATTTGGCTATATCTTTTGATGTAAGCGTTCAAAAACTTGATGAAACACTTGCTAAACTTTCTGGTGATGCATTTGTAAACATTGAAGACCTTAATTTGTCAGCAAATGTAAGTTTGGAAAATCCAATTAGTATTGATGCAAAATTGTCTTATGTAGATGGCAACATATATTTGGTTGTTGGTGCACAAAAGTTTAAACTTTCAAAAGAAACCCTTGGTGTTATTCTTGCAGAGTTTGATATAGATATTGTTCCATATATTGAAAAAGTGGAGCAAATTGCACAAACAATTAAGTCAATTAACATTAATGAATTTATTAGTGAATTTATTGCTTCAGTTGAAATTCCTGAACTTGGGGACATAGATTTATCTAACTTAGATTTGTCTATTCTTCATTCTCAAAAATTTGAATCAATTATTGATATTATTAAAAACATTAAAGTGTGTGGAAATGTTGTTTCTGCAAACTTAACAATTAACGATGTTGCTATTGATGCACAAGTTAAATTTGGTGATAGCCTTGATGTTGCTATCAATGTCCAAGTTGATGACCTTATTATTGATGGCACAGTAAACGTTGCAAAACAAGACTATACATACGTGGTTGAAGAAGATTATGTAGATTTAAGTCTTGCAGCAGAAGATGTTGTTAACATAATTAATCTTGTTAAAAACAATAGCTTTGTTGGCAGTGCAACTGTAAAATTTGGAGATAAGTTCTACGAAACAATTAATTTAGATTTTGCTCTTAACATTAATTTGGAAGAAAAATTAATAACTGGCAAAATTAATGCAGAAATTGCAGGCATAGATGTTGAAATTATTGTTATTGAAAACGTTTTGTATTTGCATGTTAAAGATGCATATATTAAAGCAACAATAGAAGACATAAAAGACATTCTTTCAAGTGAACTTGTTGTTAGTCTTATTGGAGAAGATTTAACTCAAAAGATTAACTTAGAAAATATTGACATAGACTCAATAATTTCAAAAGTATTAGACTTTATTAACGAACAAGAAATAATAACCAGCTTAACAAAAGAAGATGACAAACTTAACATAACCATCTTAGATAAATTCAACATTACACTTTCAACAACAAATTCTTCAGCAGAAGTAGCATTTGCATACAACAACATCACAGTCGCAGCAAACATAGAAGCAAAACAATTTGAAACAGTAACTGTTGAAGAAGACAAATATGTTTCAGTTGCAGATGTTTATGCGCTTGCCCAAAATGTATATAACTACATAAAAGCAGAAGAATTCTACTTTGACGTTAATGTTAAAATTAATGACTACGAAATAACAGGCTATGTTGGCTTTGATCAAGATGGAATTTGCTTGAATTTGTCTTCAACAATTTTAAATCAAAACATAAACTTAAAAGTTGTTAACAAGACAATTTATGTAGAGTTAAGTGGATTAAAAGTTAAACTTTCATTTGAAGATGCAAAAGAAATGTTCGCAGAAATTGTTGAAACATTCAATCTTGATATTAATGAAAGCATAATGAATATTATTGATTATGTTTTAACTCAAGACATTTCTCTTGAGGGACTTATTGAACAACTTAAATCTATTTCAAATGTTGATATAAATGTTGAAGAACTTATATCTTCACTTGAATTAAGTTTAACAAACGAAAAACTTGTTGCATCAGTTTTGGGAGCAAACATTGAAGCAGTTATTAATAACAATCATATTTCTAGTGTTTCGGCTAATTATGAAACAGAAAAACTTGCTCTTGAGGCAACACTTGGTATTATAAGCAAACAAAACATTGCTATTGCTAATGACTATGCAAACATTGGTGATGCAAAAAATATTATTGGTGAAATTAAAAATCTTATTGATGCAAAATCTTTTGCAGGCACAGTTTCAATAAAATATAAAGAACTTATTGATGTTGATGCTTCGTTTGTTATTAGTGTTGATGAAGACAAAAATATTTCAGCTCAAATTGTTGCAAACTTCTATGGTCTTGATGTTTGCATAACATATGTTCAAAACACACTTTATGTTCAAATTAAAGATGTTAAAGTTAAACTTGCAAAAGAAGATTTACCAAACTTGATTGCATGGATAAATGAAAGCTTTGATAAAGATATTGAATTTAATTTTGATGAATTTGATATTTCTAGCATTGGTGCATTACTTGACAAGATTGATTTTGACAGCTTGAGCTTGGTTATTGCTCAAAACACTATTGAAATTTCATACAAAGATTTAGCTGCAAGTGTTCAATTTGAAAATGGCGTTTCTGCAAACATTACATATAATGATTTGATTGCAGAATTGTCTGCTTCAGCAAGTGAACAAACTATTGCAGAAATTGATAAAGATTCATATTTGAATTACACAGTTTTGACTAACTTTATTGATTCAATTATGACTTTGATTAAAGAAAAGAAATTTGCAATGCAAGCAACAGCTGTGATTCATGAAGGTGAGGCTGTTCACTACACAGCAACTGCAAAACTTCAAATTAATCTTGAAAACTTTGCAATGAATGCATATGTTCAAGTTGTTGATATTCTTAAAGGAAAAACTCACACAATAAAACTTACATATAAAGACAATTATTGGTGGATTAATTATAACAACTTAAAAATTAAGATGATTGACACCGATGTTAACGAAATTTTGGCTTTGGCTCTTAAACTCTTTGACATAGACCCAAGCAAGATTTCATTCCTTAAAGATGCATCATATAATGTTGATGACGTTAACATTCAAAACTTGTCTGCAGTTATTCCAAAACTTAACATGGAAAGTCCACTTGATTTGCTTAAATATTTGGACGATTTAACATTAACACAAAACAAACTTACTGCAGATGTTAATGGTGCAATGGTTACAACCAACGATAATGCAACAAATATGCAAGTTATTGTTGAAACCAACGGAACAAAACTTACACATATTATAACCAACAACTTATACACAGGTGTTACAAACGCCGAAAGACTAGATTTGGACATCAGTGTTGTTGATTTTGCTGGAATTGATAATCCGGACGCAGGAAATTATCTTGACTTGTCTGGAAGTAACGAACTTATTAAAGCTCTTGTTAACACTGCAGAACTTAACTACTATGAAGTTGATGGTTCTGTTAATGTTACAGGAAACTTGAAAATATTGTTTAATATCCCTATCAATCTTACAGATATTCCTCTTAACTTGAAAGTTAAACTTGATGAAAATAGAAAACCAATTATTAAAATAACTCTTGGGGAAATTCCTTATGTTCCATTTGTAACAGAAGAAAAGAGAATGGTTTATATTTATTATCAAGATAGCTATGTATATTTCCAAACAGTAAGCAGCAGTCAAGAAAGAAGACTTAAAGCACATATTGATTCTGTTATGGACGATATCCTTTATTACTTGCAATTTGCAACAGGCTTCACCGATACAATAATGGATGCAATTAGAGATTCTATTGAAGCAAATGCAAACCATGAGCCAGACTTAGGAAAGATTATTAATAGTTATCAAGTTGTTGATAGCAAAAACTTTAAAATTTCTCTTAATATGGGTGAAATTTCTGGTGATAGTAAGATTGGTGATATGAATATTGATATTGGTGTTGTAAACAACAGTTCAACTGGTTACAAGAACTATATTGGAACTGGTTCAATGAACATTTATATGCCACTTTCTTCAGTGTTCACAATGACAATTTCAACCAACACTCTTAAGCTTATTAATATAGGAAAAGCAATAGATTTTGCTTCAATTGAAAGCTTTATAAATGGTTATTCATTTGCAGAAAGCATTATTGCAACTAAAAAATCTAACAGTTGGTCAACAGAAACTGGCAAAACTTACACAATTAACTTTGAAGAAAACGGTGGAACAGCTGTTACTAACATTTCTGCAGCTCCAGGACAATCAATAACACTTCCAACACCAAACAAAACTGCTATAAGTGGTGGAGACAAAGTTGTTTATGAATTCCTTGGCTGGTGGGAAGACACTGCCATGGTTCACACAGAATACACCGAAAGTGTTATGTCAAGAAAAGATATTACTCTTTATGCAAAATGGGGTAATCCAACATATTATCACACAATTTCATATTATGTTGATAGCACAAAAGTATATGCAAAACAAGATGTAGAGGGAACAAATCTTCTTGCTGCGCAAGATGCAAATGTTCCGCTTGAAAGAGTTATAGAAGATGGTAATCACAAATACTATCAACAATTTGAATATTTTGTTGATGAAAACGGAAATAAGATTGAAAAAATTGGACAATCTAGTCAAAATGTTTATGCAAAATATGTAGATGTAACAACACTTAACAAACATAGTGTTAGTGTTAACACTGGTGTTGCTAGCGCCGACAAAACAATTTATGTTTATAACACACAATCATATGCTGACAAACTTCCAACATTTAATGAATATGTTGAATATGCCGAAGGCGTAACAAGAACTTATCGTTTTGATGGCTGGTTTGCAAATTCTGAGTTTACTCAAGAAATTTCAGCAGAAATGCCAGATGAAGATATAACTGTTTACGCAAAATGGACATGCATAAAAGTTGTTTATGAAAACAGATTAACAATTTATGATAACACCTCAGTTGTGTTTAATGAACTTATTGAAGTTGGAGCAGAGGTTATTCTTCCAACAACAATAAACTATGGCGATACAACAAAATGGTATTATGATAGTGCTTACACTAACGAAGCAACAATTCCAAGCGTTATGCCACAAAATGATATTACTTTATACATTAGAAACAAATACACATTAACAATCAACTACGTTGTTGTTTCTGGTTCTAGCACAACCAATAAGAACACAATAACAGGTTCATATTATCAAGGCGAAAGTGTTAGCTTGCCAAGTCAAACTAATTATGTTGAAGATGATGGCAACACAAGAAAGAGCTATACATTTGCCGGATATAGTGAAAACTTATCTGTTATGTCAAACATAAATAAAACTATTGTTGGAACATGGAATTTGGACGTTAAACATTATTATACTGTTAGCTTTGATTTAAGATGGTATATTGTTCTTGGAGCAGCTGCTGGAAGTGCATGGAAAAATGCTCCAAGTGCAATTGCTTCAATAAAAGTTTTGGAAGGCACAGTGATTGATTTAACTCAAAGCAAGTATCAAGTTACTGGTGTTGCATACACAACAGCAATTCACACAAGTTGGGCAACTAAAAACACATATAAATCTACAACTTGGGGAACATCTGCTTGGGGTAACTATACTTCTGGTGGAAGTGGATTTACTTCATACACAGTAACTCAAAATCAAACTTTGTATGCATGCTGGAAAAAAGTTTAAATAAAAAAACAACCTAAAAATTAGGTTGTTTTTTTATTGAACTCTATTGAAATAATATTGTTAATATGATATTATTTTGTTGGTAGGTAAATTATGAAAAAAGAACTAGTAGAATTTGATAAAGAACATAAAAAAACAGATACACTTCCTGAAGAATACTTCAGAATTTTTAGTAATGTTAATGAAAATGTTCAACAAATTTCACAAAAACATTATGATTTGCTTGTGAAAATTTTTGAAGAAAAATATGATGAAGATGTGTTAAAAGAATATTTTACTGAATTATATAATGAAAACTTTTTTAATGATAAAAATCTTCCTAAATTAAAATTTGATTTTGATAAAGAACTGACTGAGATTGGATATCATATTGATGGAACAATAGCTTTGTGTCGTCCACTTTTTGTAAAAATTTTGAACAATAAAAACATGATTGTTGATGGTATTAACACTCTTGGACATGAATATAGACATGATTTTCATGATAAAATTGATGAATATAAAATTAATGATGAGCAAGCAAGAAAGCGCATGATAAACATTAAACATTCAATAGATAACGGTGTATATTTCACAGAATTGCAAATAAATGCTTTTAATAAGTTAAGATTCAAAAAGTTTCAAACTATTGCAGAAAAACTTTTAAGCACATCATTTAAGGGAACAAATTTCAAAAAATGGTTTAATAGTATTGGTGAAGACGACAGAAAGGACTTAAAATATGTAATGAAATATTCTAAATATGTGGCATCTAGCCACGAATATGATGCCAGAGTTGCAGGCATTGTTTATACTTCGCTTGTTTTAAACATATATATGAAAGACCCAAAAGTTTTGGCAAATGAAAATCTTTATAACTGGATTAAAGAGTTAAGCAAAACAACAAAAAATATGTCTCCAGAAGAGCTTGATGAATATGGTGATAATGGTTATATGAATATGCAAGAAGATTTTGATTGTTGCATAGCAAATTCAAATTTGTATCAAGGGCTTGTTAAAGCTGTAAAAAAAGATTTCAAAAAAGAAATTATAAATGTTCTTGTTAATGCTTATAACAATTTAAAATCTCAAGAAGAACTCGACGTATTAAACGATTTAACAAATATTATTTTGGGTGAGTATTATGATAATAATTATTATAACAAAGACCCTCAAAAAATAACAAATATTGCAATCAGTTATTTAAATGAAAAATCAATTGGTGAAAGAACCGTTGCAAAAAGAATTATAGAAAATTATATTCTTGTTGGTAACGAACAAAAATCTAGAACATTATGTGGCAAGTTGATGAAATATTATAATGAAAACTACAAACAAATAAAGTTTTCAAAAGATGATGATTTTTTGATTTGTTTAAGTTGCCAAGAAGAATCTTATAATGCATATAATTATTCATTAGAACTTGTGAGAAAACTATTAAGAGACTTGCGCTTTGATGAACTTCATAACCTTATTGATTTTGTTGATATATATAATAAAACTGATGAAGATTGGCAAAAGAGTGATGATTTTTATTATTATGTTGATAAGTTTATGAAGGCTAAAGTTGATGCTGTGAAAAAAGCAAGTGAATGGATGATTTCTCGTTTGTCAACATATGATGCTTTAGAAGAAGAATTTAATAATTATTTAGAAATTTTGAAAAATTTAAAATCTGAATATTGTGCTCGAAAGACTATATATGAAGAAACTTTGAAAAAAACAGCACAAGCTGATTTAGAGCAAAGATGGGGAATAACTAAAAAACAAATAGATAAGTTAATTTCTGAAACTGAAAAAAAGAAAAATCAAAAATTCCCAAAAGTTCAAATGGGTGAATAAAACTTCCAAAAAAAGGAAGTTTTTTTTATTGACAAAACAATTAAATTGAGTATAATTAAATTGTGTACAATATAATTTAAAAGGAGATTATTATGGAAATTTATGATTTTATTGTAAAAAACAATAAAGGGGAAGATGTTTCTCTTGAAAAATATAAAGGCAAAGTTATTCTTATTGTTAACACTGCAACTGGTTGTGGATTTACTCCACAATACAAGGGGTTAGAGGAGTTGTATCAAAAATATAAAGACCAAGGGTTTGTTATTTTAGATTTTCCTTGTAACCAATTTGCTCATCAAGCACCAGGAACAGATGAAGAAATTAATGAATTTTGTACGTTAAATTATCATACAACTTTTGATAGATTTGCAAAAATTGAAGTTAATGGAGATAAAGAAGACCCACTTTACACATTTTTGAAAGACCAAAAGAGTGGACTTTTTGGCAAAAATATTAAATGGAATTTTACAAAATTTTTAATTAACAGAAAAGGGCTTGTTGTAAAGCGTTATGCGCCAACAACTGTTGCAAGTGCAATGGAAGAAGACATTGTTGCTCTTTTATAGGAGAATAAATGGATAAGTTTGATTGTTTAAAATTAGAAAATCAACTTTGTTTTCCTCTTTATGCTTGTGCAAAAGAGGTAACAAAAAAATATAAACCATTTTTGGATAAACTAAATTTAACATACACACAATATATTGCCATGCTTATTTTATGGGAACATGATGAAATTAATATTAAAGCTCTTGGAGAAAAACTTTTTTTGGATAGTGGCACGCTTTCTCCAATGCTCAAAAATTTGGAGTCAAAAGGTTATATTGAAAGAGTAAGAAACTCAGAAGATGAACGTAATTTGATAATAAAATTAACAAAAAAAGGGTATAATTTAAAAGAAAATGCAGTTTTTGTGCCAAATAGTATGGCAAAATGTGTTAATTTGAATGAAAAAGACGCAAAAACTTTATATGAATTGTTATATAAGGTGTTAAATGCAATAAAGGAGTAGGTTATGGTTAAAGAGATAAATAGTGCAGAATTTAAAGCAAATGTTGAAAACAGCACAGGGTTTGTGTTTGTGGACTTTTATGCATCTTGGTGTGGTCCATGCAGAATGCTTGCGCCAATTATGGAAGATATTTCTTCAAATAATGTTGTGTATAAAATGAATGTAGATGATGAAGAAGAAATTGCTGCAAAATATGGCATAATGAGCATTCCTTGTGTTATACTTTTTAAAGACGGAAAAGAATTTTCAAGAAGCATTGGTCTTAAACCAAAAGAAGAAATTTTAAACATGATAAAGGGTTAATTATGGAAGATGTTATTATCATTGGTGGTGGTCCAGCAGGACTAACTGCTGCAATATATGTTGAGAGAGCAGGCAAACATGCACTAGTGTTTGAAGGCAATGTTTGTGGTGGACAAATTGTCAATGCTGCCAAGGTTGAAAACTACCCATCAATTAAAGAAATTTCTGGCGCAGATTTTGCAATGAATTTGTATGAACAAGCCAAAAATTTGGGTGCAGAAATAAAATTTGAAAAAGTTGTTGGCATTGTTGATAACAAAAACTATAAAACTGTTAAAACAACAACTGGTGAAGTTCAAGCAAAAGCTGTTATTCTTGCTACAGGTGCATCTAACAGAAAACTTGGTATTGATAAAGAAAAGGAATTTATAGGCAGGGGAGTTAGTTATTGTGCCACATGCGACGGTGCATTTTTCAGAAATAAAAGTGTTGCTGTTGTTGGTGGTGGAAACACTGCAATTGAAGATGCAATGTTTCTTAGTAACTACTGCTCAAAAGTTTATATAATTCATAGAAGAGCAGAGCTTCGTGGAGAAGAAAAAATTATAAAAGAACTTAAAGAAAAATCAAATGTTGAATTTATTTTGGAAGCAAATGTTACAAAACTTATTGGCGATGGAAAACTTGAACAAATTGAAATAACAAAAAATAATAGTGTAACGCAAAAAATAGATGTAAGTGGACTTTTTGTTGCAATTGGTCAAGTTCCAGGGAATGGTGCTTTTGAAAATATTATAAAACTTGATTCATATGGATATGTTGATGCAACCGAAGATTGCAAAACAAACGTCGATGGAATTTTTGTTGCAGGCGATGCAAGGGTTAAAACAGTAAGACAATTAACCACTGCTTGCAGCGATGGCACAGTTGCTGCACTTGCAGCAATAAATTATTTGAGAAATAAGTAGGAGAAATTTATGATTCACTCAATGGCAGGTGGAAACTTGCAAAAAGTTTCATATGATGATTATGCAAAAGTTAAAATAACAAGTGGAGCAAATGCCGGCGACATATTTTGGTATTTGTCAATAACTGGTGCCAAGCAGGGTGATAAAGTTTTGGTGCCGGTTGGTTTTTTGGGAGAATTGCAAGAAGGTGAAATTTTGCGCATAGATAAAAATATTTCAAGCCAGATGTCACCTGTTCCAAAAAAACGTGCAAAGTATATTAACAAAATTATAAAATAAAGCCAGCAAATTGCTGGTTTTTATTTTACACAAAAGGTTGATTAATGATATACTAAACGTGTTAGGAGAAAATTATGAAACCAAATCAACTAAGAGTGGGAGACCACGTTGCAATTGTAAGTTTGTCTAGTGGTGTGCTTGGTGAAAAGTTTGTTGCACACGAATTGGAACTTGGAATTAAAAGACTTGAAGAAATGGGTTTAGTGCCAGTGTTTATGCCAAATTCTCAAAAAGGAATAGATTATCTTTCAAAAAATCCAAAAGCAAGAGCCGAAGATTTGGTTGCGGCTTTTGAAAACAAGCACATTAAAGGCATTATTTGCGCCATTGGTGGCAATGATGCATATAAAGTTATACCTTTTATATTAGATGATAAAAAGGCTGTGGAAACCATAAAAAACAACCCTAAATTTTTTATGGGATTTTCAGATTCAACAATTGACCATTTGCTACTTAACAAACTTGGATTGAACACATTTTATGGTCCTGCTTTTTTGACTGATTTTGCTGAACTTGACACAGAAATGCTCCCATACACAAAATTTTGGTTTTTAAATTTATTATTAAATTTAAATCACACAAAACTTACACCAAGCGATGTTTGGTATAAAGAAAGAACAGATTTTTCTATGTCTGCACTTGGAACTCCAAGACAAATGCAATTTGAAGAGAGAAAATATATGTGCCTTTGTGGAAAAGGCGAAGAGGAGGGTGAGCTTTTTGGTGGTTGCTTGGATGTAATTTATTCAATTTTTGACAAAGAAGATAAAGAAAAACAAAAGGTTTTTGCAAAATATGATATTCTTCCAAAAACAAATAAAGACAAAATTTTATTTTTGGAAACAAGCGACAGCAAACCAACTCCTGCAGTGTTTGAAAAAATGTTAAAAACTCTTAAAGAAAATAAGTTTTTTGATGGAGTTAAAGGCGTTTTGTTTGGTAAACCTCAAGATGAAAAATATTTTGATGATTATGCAAAAATAATCAAACAAGAACTTGCAGAATATAACGTTTTGTATAATGTTAATTTTGGGCATGCGCTTCCAAGATGCATTATGCCATATAACATAAAAACAAAAGTAAATTTTGATAACAAAACTATTGAGTTTGTTGAAAAAATGTTTGAATAAGGAATTTTATGAAAATTTTACTATACTCCGATATTCATGGAAATAGACAAGCTCTATATGATAGGGAAATGCGTAAAAAATAGGGTGATCACCCTATTTTTTTATTGAGTTAAAATTGTATGGTGTTATGCTTGCATAATATTTTTTGTTTGTTTCAATTTTGCCATAGAACAAAAATATGCCAGTTTTTTTAGATGAGTTTGTTTGGTATTCAATGCTATAAAAACTAAAGCCAATAATATTCAAAAACGGATTGATGTAAAAAAGGTTGTTTTTAATATAAACAATGCCAATCATAAGAAGTATCAAAAAGAAGACAACTGTCATGCAAACAAGTTCAATTTGAAAAGTGAGGGCAAACAATACAAACAATGAAAAGTAGCCCAAAAAGTGTTTTTCGGTTAAATTTTTATAGTCAAGCACCGTAATTTGCACTTTTTTGTCTTGATTAAAACTTAAAAATATGCCAAGAAGGCCAAATCCCGAAAGCAGACAAAGCAAACAAATTAGGGTGGTGTTTAAAATGTTAAAAGTTAAATTTTTGTTAATAAGTTCAATAGAAATTTTGATTAAAAGTAACACATAAAGTGGAATAAATGCCGAAAGATATAACAAAATTTTCTTTAAAATATTCATGTAAAAATGTTTGCCAAAGTATGTATTTTTTACACTACAAATAATTAATATTTTTTTATTAAACTATTTACAAATTGTAATTCGTTGGTGTATAATACAAAAGTTAATTTTTTATATATATAATACATATGGAGAAAAGAATGGATATTAAAGGAATCAGAAATGTAGCAATTATTGCTCACGTTGACCATGGTAAAACATCACTTGTCAACGAGCTACTTAAGCAAGGTGGAGCTTTTAAAGAGCATCAAGAAGTTGCCGATCGTGTTATGGACTCTAACGCTATTGAAAGAGAAAGAGGAATTACAATTCTTAGTAAAAACGCTGCGTTTATGTTTAATGGAGTTAAAATCAACGTTGTTGACACCCCAGGACACGCAGACTTTGGTGGAGAAGTTGAAAGAGTTCTTAAAATGGTTGATGGAGTACTTTTATTA
>CAMOCH010000016.1 GCA_946610655.1 uncultured Clostridia bacterium | reverse complement strand
TAGTTGCTTGTAACACCCAACACTTCATAAAACTTTTTGATATCTTTGCCTGTTAATAATTTTTCAATTTGCTCTTGTTTTGGCTTTTTTACAATCAAAAAATCTTTTTTCTTAAACATTTTTTCTATTGTTTCTTTTTCTAATTGTGTTTTGTTTTTGACACTATTTAAAATAACTGGCAACTCTGAAACAAAATCTTGACCGCTTGCAAATTCATTAACAAATTGATTTATAATATCTATCTCTTTGTTTTTAACTTTATCATCTTTATTGTTAAAATCGTTAGCAATAGTTTCAAACTTACTTTTATTATTACTCCAAAAATTTTCTGCTCTTTGTAAAAAATTATTCTTAGCAACATTAATTTGAAATTGTAATCTTAACAGCATGTCTTCGTATATATGTTGATTCATTTTATCTCCTTAAAAATTACGATTCAGATTCTCCGACTTTTTCTCCTATTAGAGTTTCCAAATATTTTTCGAGATCCTCTTCAAAATAATATATATTTTTCTTTTGGATTTTATCCAATTTCGAATCGTCCTTTAATACTATACAATGTTGCAATAATTGTTGCAAATATGGTATATCATTAGAATAATAATCTCTTAAATTGGAGAACGAATATACATATTGAAAATCCCTCCTCAAATTAACTATATCAGCAGAACTTGCTTCATTTAACGCCTCTGTTATTTGCTTTATAGGTATTTTTGATAGGAATCCTTTTTGTTTCATAAAATAATCATTATGTGTTTCGATATACTCACAAAGAGCGCTGACTTTATTAGAATTAATTTCTCCTACAAGATAAGCTGTATTTTGCTCAATATATAATTGTTGTTTTATTTGTTCAAATTCAATATTTTGTTCTTTTGTTTCAAGTGATATGCCTGTAAAAAAGGTTAATTTTACTTCTTTGTCTTCTTCCCTTGCATTTTTTATGTTTTTTATCATTAGATCTTTAATCTCATTAAGATCTGCTGAAATATCCAATATTGGTTTTAGGTAAACTAAATAATTTACTATTCTAATATACTCTGAAAAAGGAATTATATTTTCTTTTTTGAGAGCTATTTTTATTGTTGAAATAGCATCGATAACATTTTTTTCCTTCTCCATATAACAAGAATATAACACTTGTAATTTCTCATTAACTTTATTCTGTAAAATTGCTAAAACAAATTCTTTTTCTAACTCTTTTACCTCTTCTTGATCTAGCGATTGATATTTAATGTAGTTAAAAGCAAATCTATATAAAGGAAATTCGTTTGTGCCATATGAACCAGATGTCAACTCTTTATATTCCCACACATGTATTCGATTTGTATTGTTTTTTAAGCAAAAAGCCACTATTCCCAAAAAAACATTTTGCAAATATTCTAAATTTAATTCCTTATCAATTTCACTTATCAAATCACACATTTTTTGACAAGCATACAGAAATTGTCTTAAATTGCAAACATTTTGTCTATAAAATAGTTGTTGTATTCTTTCAGCGGTAGTTAATTGTGTTATTTGACTTTTATAATCAACTAATTTTTGAAATTTCACATTGTCAAAGATTTTTAATATACTATTTATTGCATTTATCATCTCACAGTGAAATACAACTGTGTCACCAAATGTTTTTTCTTTAATTTCCATGTACTTTTTTGTTTTATCATCAGGAATACTGCCAACAATTTTCCCTTTATCATCTTTTTTATCAATATATTTATAAATGTTTTTCTCACTAGTTACAACAATAACTTTTATCCCATCTTGTTCAACAAGATTGTTGACGTATCCCAAAAATTCACTTATATCAATTTGACTTCTTTCAAGATCATCAAAAACAATTAATTTATTCGTTAAATCAACAGAGTCATATAATTTTTGCCAATCTTTTTCTGATTGTTCTAGATTAATTCCAAAGAAACTTGCAATTCCTTTTATTATAGTTTTCCCCGCTATCTTAAAACCAGCTTTTTTAGTTGTGCTCTTTGCAAAATTACACATATTTATTTCCATAAACAATTGTTTATTTAACTCTTTTAAGTTTTGCAAGCCATAAAGAGATACATAAACACACTTATGCCCTTTCTTTAGCAAATATGGTGCAAGTTGATTTTTAATGTAATAAGTTTTTCCTTCTCCCCAAGGAGCAGTTAACATAACAGCTCTGTGTGTAACATCTTTTTCTAAGTATCTCTCAAAATATTCATTCAATTCTAATGGGTTCATATATCCTCACCTCTCTATTTGATTATATCATAATTCTATTATTTTTCCATACATTCGACAAAATTTGTCAAAAATTTGGCTTGGGGCTGTTTTTAAAAACATTCAGCAAATTGCTAATAGAGATTAAAAAGTTCGGTTCGAGTCGCCTATGCCATACCAGCATTAGTGAATGCGGATTATTCGGTAGATTTCACATTATTTTATATTACTGATAACTTTGGTATGAGAATATTTATATACAATTAGAAAAGAAACCACAACACAAAAAAAACGGTCAAAATGACCGTTTTTTTTGATTTGTTAAGCATTTGTCCAAAGAACAATTTTGCCATCTTCATAGTGCCAATATTTGCCTTCGGCAATTTGTTCTTCGGTTGGGTTTAACAGGTAGTAATATTCATGAGCAAGATTGTTTTGTCCCCAAATTGTATTTGTGCTATGATGTCCTTCTAATCCCAAATAGTAAATATCAAATTGGCTATTTGTGGCAAACGCATCGTTGCTCATTTTTACATAACCATCTTGAAGAATAACTTTTTTCAAGTTTGTGCAATTATAGAAGGCTGCTCTTCCAACATCATATACAGAGCCCATATAAACCTCTTCCACATTACTTTGTCTAAACGCATTTTCTCCAACAGCGGTTATACCATAGTCTATAATAATTTTTTCGACATTATCAAGGCCATAAGAATTAGCCAAGAAGTTTGCTCCGACTTCATTTATTGTTGTTGAAACAGATGAAATACGACTTGGAATTATTAGAATTTTTCTATTAATTGTACTTACACTATTGACTACATGTCCTTTATAACTAAAGGCACTTCCGGTATACATCATTGAACACTCAATAGTGATATCCCCCACAATATTCCAACTGCTTATTTCTGTGCCTGTGCCAAATTCAACATTATCAATGTTTCCATTTTCTCCAATTTTTCTTCTATATTCAGAAATAAAATAACCATTTTGATCACTGCCCAAATCTTGGAAATTTCCTCTAAACTTATAGCTATCATAATAGCAGATTTCATCGGTTACAATATTATATCCGCCAACAACATAGCTTACGTGACTGACAATGGCTCTCCAAATTGCATAAAGATGAATCTGTGCACCATCATATGTTGTCATATTAAAGGCTTTTTCTTGTCCAACTGGGAATTGAACTTCATTTTGCGAAACATCTATTGTCCAACCAATAATAATGAATTTGTCATCTGGACAAGCGTATGTTGGAGTATTTAACATTTCTTCTGTGCCATACACGAGTGTTTGGTTTGACATTTCTCCTGTTATGTCAGTGTCTTGATATGGATAATCTTTGTTTGCTCCTTTAATGTTTGTTGCATTTGGATGGAACACAACTGTGTAGGTTATGCCCTTCCAAACAGCATAAAGATTAACATATCCATATTTATCAATATATCTCATGAGTCCAATGGTTTGTTCTTGACTTAGGGTTACTCCATCTTCATATTGAGCTGTTTGACTGTTTTTGTCTATTGCCCAACCAAGGAAGATATATCCTGTTCTTGCATATTCATTTGTTTTGAGTGGTGTTGAATAGTTATCTTTATCCCTAACAACATCTTCTCTGTACTCTGCAAGGTTTGTTGAAGTTGCACCACCATTGCCAACATAATTAAATGTAAATCTGGTTTTTTGCCATTTTGCATACATGGTTGTGTTTTGATAAATTTCTATTTCTTCTGTTCCAGACCAAACTTCTGTTATTTTGTCTGCCTTTGTCCAACAAATAAACATATACCCATCTTTTGTTGGAATATTTGGGCTTAGTGTCACAGAAGACCAAACTGCATAGAGAGTTATTTCTCCAACTCCATCATATCCACTTCTTGACAAATCAAGTGCAGAGTTGATTGTGTATGTTATTTCTCCGTTTGGAGAAAGTGACCAACCAAGAAACTCTTGTTCAAGAGCAATTGACAAATCATCAAAAACACCATTGCCATTTAATGTAACATAAATTTGTTTTGTGAAATATGTTCCATAATCGTCATCATTGTTAAAGTTAACATGGTCTGGGTGTCTTGCGTCAGGTTTTGCACCCTCGGCACCATTTCCATTAAAATGCACAATGTTTGGTTCAAAATATGCATATAATGTTTGCTTATATTGCTCTTTTCTAAATTTAACACTATCCCCATTATTTACTTTGTCGCCTTTTCCACCAAATTCTGTGAACCAGCCAACAAATTTGTAGCCTTCACGAGTGAGCTCTGGCAAATTTTTGTATGTTCCAAAGCCAAATTCATAGTCCACAGAAAGAACATGTTCTTCAGATGAGCCATCATCATAGTTCAAAACGACTTCAAACACATTTGCAACAATTGTTTGGTCGTATCCACCAACGGTGTATCTCAAAATTTGAACGACATCAGAGATATCTATGCTTCCATCAAGTGTAACATCAGCATATTTGATGTTTACTACTACATTTTCTGCAACAAGTGTGTTCAAAAATTCAATTTGTTCCTGTTGGTCAAGCACAATATATCTTGAAATGATGACTGCATCGAACAAATCTGTTCTTCCATCATTGTTAACATCACCTGGCAAGTGGTCAACAACATATATTTTTCCATTGTAAGCAACAAAGTCTGTTTTATTGCCGTTACTATCTGTGAATTTGTCTGATCCACCTTTGCTTAAAATTTCAACAACATATTTGTCTGTTATTGTTGCATCTTGTGGAGTTTTGAACACAAGTTCCAAAATTGTTCCATCTTTTGCTGCTTCAACATTTGTTTGTGCAAGAACAACATTAATATGATCTTTATAAACCTTGAAAGCATCGATACTGCTTGAATTGTTTAAGATATTTCCTAAACTAAAGCCAACAAGAGAAAGCCTTGAATCAAACCCTACTGTGAAGTTTGCTGCAGTTATGCCAGTGCTTGCATGAAGTTCCACAAACACTTTAACCAAATTTTGACCAGCAAGAGTATATGCATTGCTTACAACAACTCTTGGCAAACTTTCAATTTTTTCTCTCGAATTTGCTTCAAGTTCTGTTGTGTAGCCACATTTTTCACAATAAAGAATAACTTTGTTTTGGTTTTCTATTGTTTTGAACATATGATGCTCTGGATGACCACAATCAACACAATAGTGATAATTTGCATCACGATAATAATCTATGTTTGCAACATTTGAATAATCATAGTCATGGTCAAGCAATGGAAGTTGATGACCTTTTTCAATAACAACTTCTGCATCAAATCCATTTTCAGCAAAAAATCCTTCTGTGTCGATAACAACTCTGTCTCCAGAATATCCATATCTTTCACAGTTTTGTTCAATAACATTAATAATTTGTGTATTAAACAATTTTGTGAAGTATTCTGCTTCTTGTTTTCCACAATTTGTACAATTTTTCAAAATGTAGCCAGAAACCATATATGTTCCATCATTTTGAAGTTTTGTTTCTTGTATTACAACTTTTGATTCATATGTGTGATTTGCACAGTAAACAACTGTTTCAAACTTTAAAGTTAAGTTTTCATATGTGATAATTCCACAATTTTCTGAGTCGATGGTATGTAGTCCAAGTTCACGGCAATCAACTTGTGCTTGTGCAACGCTTCCACTTACTGGTAGTTTTTCTCCGTTTTGATAAACAACAAACACTTGTGTGTTGCTTAAAACATCTGCAACATTGCCAGAAACTATCTCATCTTTTTGTGCAAATTCTCTAACATTAATTTGTTCAACTTCTAGTTTTTCTGGTGAATTTCTAAGAACTTTGTATTCAACAGGAACAACAAATGTTCTGTTTGCTTCTTTAACATAAACAAGAATTATAGCCTTTCTAGTGATATCTTCTGTTTTGCTCACATTTTTGGTATTAAAACCATAGTTTGCAACAATGGTGTATGCAAGATTTTTATATTCTTTTTTGGTTGTTTTTTCGGTAAGCCCAAAAACCATGTTAGAATAGTCAAAATGTTCTGCCACGCAAGAATATTGGACAGGAACTTCTGTTCCTTCTTTATCCATAAATTTTATACTATAATCATAGTCAATAACAATCGGAAAAACATATTGGGTGTTATCTTTTGATTTTGAACTGTCCGAAATGGTTTTATTTGCAACATATTGAGATTTATATGTTTTTACATTTGTGTTTCTTGAAGTACCACTCCAACTGCCATTATATGTTCTGGTTGAAATGCTAATTTTGCTGTTGGCAATGTCTGCAAACAATTCTTTGGTGTTGTCAAAATTGTCCAAATATCCAATCATGCCACCTGCATAAACATCAACATATGGTCTTCTTAATGAAAAACCAGCGTGACACAATCCATGACCAGTTGCAGAAACACTTGTGTTTGCATCAACATAACAATTATTAAGTTTTGCATATTTTGATTGACAAGCAATAAGTCCACCAGTATAAACTGTGTTTCTGTTTGCTGCGTCTTCGTTTGCGCTATAATCTCTTTTTGAATCGGCAACAACCTGAGTGTTTTTTACACTGCAATAAGATATTGTTCCGTTGTTTTCTCCAACAAGTCCCCCAACATACAGCGAAATAGCCTTGTTTACATTATCGCTATTATAATTTGAATCTCTTGAACCTTTTACTGTTCCATTTATTGTGTGACAGTTAACAATTGTTCCATTATTTTCGGCAGCAAACGCTCCAACACTAATTTTTGTTAAGTCGTCATTTTTTGCAGTGAAAGTGCAGTTTTCCAAAGTAAGTGATGAAATAATACCATTTGAACCAACTTTCCCAAATAAACCACAATATTTATCACTTAAAACAACTTTCAAATTTTTAATTTTATATCCGCCACCATTAATATATCCAACAAATGGTTTAAGGTTTGTTCCAAGTGGAATAACCGTTGACTCTCCAAGACTGGTTATTATGGTTTTGTTAGCAAAATCCAAATCATTGATGATAAGATAACTCTTATTCAAATTTTCATCTTGATATAACAGTCCAAATTGCTCTGTTGAAGAAATAATGTATGGATACTCATTTGTTCCAAGACCACCTGCATATGTAGTGTTGTCACCCACCCTAAAATTCATGCTATAAACTGGGTATATATTTTCATTTGATGGATTGAGTTCGTATATATCATTATTGTTGTAGGTGATAATTGCTGAAAATTCAGTTTTTGTTCCATCAACAACATAAATTCCAGGATATTCTGTTGAAATAGTGTTTCCATTTTTATCAACAAACTTATATTCAAACTTATTGCTATTGAGTCCAAACATTTGTGCAAAGTAGTCTGTAATTTGGTTAAGATACAAAGTTTGTCCAACACTCAAATTTGCAAAGTTTGCATTTGTTTTGTCTTTTTCATATCTATATCTGCCATTTACATCTTGAACAGCATATGAATCATCAAGTTCCAAAACTGTTGCAAGGTCTAGCATAAGTTGCCTGTCAAGAGCTTCAAGTCTTGCATTAATTGTTTGATCTATTCTGTTTATGTCTGCAATGGTGTTATATGCGCCTTCTGCGTATTCATATCTTAAAGTGCTAATATCTTCTCCGCTGTTTAAGGCATTATTTACAAGTTGTGTGACTTGATATGTATGAATTGTTTTGATAATGTTTGACGCAAAATAATAGTCTGCATAAACATTTTGTGCAAAATCAAGAGTTGCAAGTGTTGGTGTTGTTTCTGTCAAATAACTTTGATTTGAAGACATATATTCATAATATAGCTTTATGATTGTTGGTCTTGTGCTGTTTGCAACAAGATAATTTTCATACAGCAAATCCATGCAAGACTCTTGTCCGTTGTGGTTGCCAAGCAAAACGTCATAAAGTTTGTTATATTTTTCTGCAATAATTTCTTCTGCATCATTATTTTGAATTGATGTATATAAAGAAAGATAATAGCCAAGATTTCCTTCACCATAAAGATATTTTCTAAATGTGTTATAACTAAAATTGCCTGTGTCGGAATATATAAAATCATTAACTTTTGTTTTCGCTGAATATGCTTCAAAAGAACTATCAAGTTGTTTTAAGATTTTATCAAATCCTTCTTCAACTTGGTTTGAAAGATTAATTATGGTGTTTTTAACATCTTCAATATTTTCATTAACAATGTCAAATTGATCATTAAGACGCGCTTCCATCATTTGAAGTTCGCTTTGTGAGTGATCACCAATTTTGCCAATCATGTCTATAATTTGAAAAACAGAATCACAAATGACACCAGCCGCTGGGTTTCCGGCTACTATGGTTGCTACAAGGTTTGCTGCATTTCGCGCAATGCTAAATGCGTGTTTAATATAGTCAACTTGGTCTGCCCCTTTGTTTGCCATATCAACAAACATTTCTGCAACAGACACTGCCGTTTTTCCTGCATATGTTGCAATAGCAAGTTTTGTTGCTGTGTCCATTTTGCCTTTGGCATTTTGGTTGGCGTTTGCATTGTTGTTTTGAGCAGGTTGCCCTTGGTTGTTAACAAGATTTTGTTGTGGGTTCTCGTTAAGAATGTTGTCTAAATCTTCTTCCAAAATTTCATTTTCAAAACTAATTTCGCTTCCGCTGTCGCTACTGTCGCCATCACCATTTACGGCAAAAGTTGTGTTATATTGCTTTTGTGCATAGTTAGAAGAAAAATTAAATCCAAAAGGAACAACCATGCAAAGCAACAAAATAAGTGAAATTATTGCAAATGCAAATTTATTTTTTCTTTTCATATTAGTTGCCCTCCTTTTCAGTTAAAATAACCGAGCCAGAAATAAGCACAACTTGTTGACTTTGAGGAAAGTTGTTTTGAGTGAATGAATATTGGGTTTCTGTTTCATCAAAAACAATCGTGTATGTTCCTGCAGATTGATAAGCATTTATGTCAAAATCAAGTTCAAGAATTTGCGAAAAATTGTTTGCAAATGAAATATCGCTTGAGTTTGTCCACACAAATTCAATATAATTGTCTTTTGTTTTTGATTGAATATGGCCATCAATAAATTTAGATTTTTGTTGAAGGCTAGAAAGTGTTAGCACATCATTGTCATAATACAATTTTATTTTTAGCCCACAAATTGGTTTTGAGGTGATAACATAAACACCAACTTTTGCAAGTGTTGTGCCTTCTTCATATGTTTTGTTTTCCACAAAAATTATTGGTTCTTCAATTTTTGTATATAAAGCGTTGATTGTCATATTGCTTTTTACGCTTTCAAAATTTTTGTCAAAACCACTAAATCTGTAACCAGCTTTCTTTTCACTTTTTGTGTCTAAATACATTTTGCCTGTCATGTTTGGAGCAATAGCACTTTCGCCATGTTTAACTGTTTGAGGGGCTGAAAGAGATTCTCCATTCCAATCCACAAAATTGACAGTGTAGGTTTTTATTTTGAATGTGGCTTTGATTGTGAGATTACTTTGAACATTATCAAATTGTTTATCCCAACCAGCAAATTCATAAACACCATCTTCGGTTTCTGGTTTGATTTTTATTAATTTTTCATTTGGAGCAATTGCTTTTGTTCCTTTATCAACAACTTGCGATGAAATTAATGAGTCATCATAGTTTACAAAATCGACAGAACATTGCTCAACATAATCTGCCACAATTGTTGTGTCCGCAATAACTTTTCTATAATCTCCAATCCAACCAACAAATCTGTAACCAGCTCTTGTTTCAACTTCAGGAGGAGTTGCGTCTGAGCCATATGCAACAATTTCTGTTTTTATGATGGAATTGTCGTAGTTCTTAAACACAACTTCACAAGCACTGACATACTGAGCAACAATTTCAAGGTTTGAAGTAACATTTTCAAAATCTTTGCTCCAACCAGTGAACATATAGCCCTCTCTGCCCGGAACAGCAGGAGCTGTTGCTGATTCTCCTTTTTTGATTATTTGAGTATATATGATTGTGTCGTCCTCTTCGCTTGTTGGAATGCCAAGTCTGGTTCCGTCATAATCATAAAAGTTTACTGAATATGTTGTTTGAGTTTGCTCTTTGTTTTTGTCACAAGCAACAAAAAATATACACGCAAAAGAACAAACCATAATTAGCAAACAAGCCAAAAACTTATTTTTCATATCTTCTCCCCCATTCTATACTGATTTCATTATATCATTTATTGGGTTATTAATCAATAAATTAATTAAAAATATAAAGTGGTCACCCAGTGACCACTTTATTACTTATTCTACAACTGCTGTTCTGCCAGCTCGGAATGAGCCTAACTTTTTAGAGTTCGACTTTTCTTTTTTATCACAGACTATTGTGGCGAAAGAATTTACTATGATAAAAAAATAGAACAAAAAAAACGGTACAATACCGTTTTTATTTCAAAATATACAAACCCATTTCCAAATATAAAATTATAACTGCAAAAATAAACACCGCAACCATAATGGCGTCCCAAATACTAGCTTTTGTTTTTCTTGTGTAAGACAATAGCATTATAAATGGTATGCTAAATGCAAGATAAAAGTTGAGACCAAGTCCAAAGAAGTATACTAATGGAAAAGCCATAAACAAAGCAAAATCAAGCAAACTAACAATTAGTAGCACTACTGATGAAACAACACTAATTTCAAGTGAACTTCTGTTTGATTTTGCATATATGTTATATTCTTCCTCTGTTCCACCCCATTTCATAAACAAATGTTGTCTTAATTTTACTATAAACGCAATACCAAAGAATATTACATAAACCGTTAATGACCTACATGGCAAAATTGCAAGAACAGCAACAGGTAACTCTATGAAACCTATACTATATAATCCATATAAAATGGTTGCAATTGCTGCAAGAATGATAGGCAGTGCACTCAAACTTCTGAACGCTATAATAGATTTTTTCTTTATTAGTTTTTTTGGTGTGTAAAACAAGAAATAGTAAAGCATCGAAAATAGAGCTAAATCTACAAAAACGTTATAGTTAATAACTTTGCCAAAAAGCTTTTTAGCAATCATGTCTGCAAACACATATGCCTCATGCGCATCATCTGGGTTGAAAACTTTGCCAAGCCCATAAATGTATCTATAAAAAACAAACAAAACCAGCAAATATATTCCAACGGCAATAATTGAGTAAGTTAATAACACTTTTTTAATTTTTGCTTTGCTGGTCATAATAACACAAAAGTTGGCAGCCAAAAATGCAGGAAGCGCAAACAAACCTAAAACATCTAACACATCGGCAAAATTTGACGCAGCTTCTGACAAAGGTTTAAATTTATCTATTATGTTTATAGCAAAATAAATTTGCGTAAAAAACATAAAAATAAACCCTACAATTTTCATAGTTCTTCCAGAGAGAATACCACGATATCTAATGTCTTTTAAGCCCATTAGTTTGTCAATTTTATATCTTTTTTTGTGCTTAGTAGTTTCAGCAGATTGCTCCACAACATCTGAGTTTTCAACTAAAATCTTTTCATTTTCCATACACTTATTATACCAAACAAAACATAAATTTTCAAGTTGTTTCTTTAGCCCAATTTGATGATGACTTTTATGTTTGACAAAACCAAATTTTTTTTACTATACTATCGTTAGGAGGAATATTATGGAATTTTTTGAAAATTTAATATCTTATTTCACAGACAAAGGCATCTCTCGTGAACTTGCAATAACATATCTTGTTGTTTCTGCTCTTATTATTCTTATGGCTGTTATTGTTATTATCATGCGTATTTACCTTATGGTTGCATATCATGATGGAAACACTCAAAAAACAAAAAGTGGAAAAACAAGCAGCCAAGTTGCAAGAGAAGCACTTGACAAAGCAGGACTTTCTCATATTAAAGTTGAACAAGCAAATTTCTTTAGAGCATTCATTTTTGGAAACTGCTATAGCATAACCAAAAAGACAATCTTTCTTCGTAAAGGAATTTATGAAAAAGACAGTATAACAGCTGTTGCAATGGCTCTTCAAAAAGTTGGCGTTGCAAAACTTTGCGAAAGAGGTGACATTAAAACTAGAACTCGCAATATTATGCAAATTTTAAGTTTGTTTGGACCACTTCTTTTTGTTCCTGTTGCTCTTCTTGGATGCATTATTGACCTTGTCCTTTTCCACATGTTTGGCGCATTTTCAATTGCAGGAATTGCAATTGGTTTTGTCCTAGTATTTTCTGGACTTATTGCAACTCTTCTCAACTTACCAGTTGAAAAACAAGCAAACAACATGGCTCTTGAAATGATTAAAGAAACTGGTGTTTTGAACGAAGAAGAAATTGTTATTGTTAAAAAAGTGTTCAAAGCATATATTGTTTCTTACATTTGTGAATTCATTGTTGCAGTTTTAAGAATTGTTCAAATAATCCTAGAAATCGTGATGAATTCTCAAATTAAAAAATAAAAAAATAACATAATAAAAAGCAGATTTGATATCTGCTTTTTTTATTTTGCGTTATTCCATATCAATTTGATTTTGATTAATCTCTTCTTCTTGTGATTTTGGGCTTTTAAAATTATCTTCAACGGTTTCAAACTCATCACCAGTAAGAATAACTCTTTTTAAAATTACATTGTTGTTTAAATTCTTTTTTATTGGCGTTGTCCATGCAAAAGGATCATGCATTTTGTTTATGGATTCAACTTCATAGCCCATGCTTTCAAGAAGTTTGAAATAATTTGATTTTGGTTCAATATCATAATCTCCCCTGTCTTTATTCCAAGTTACATTTTTAACAACATCCATTGTTATTGTATCAACACCTTCGGCAGTAAGTAACAAATGTAACAATTCTTGCATAGTTTTCGCAATGCCGTTGCGCCTAAAATCATTTTTTACAGCAACACCATCAATATATGCAACTTTGTGCGTTTTTCCATTACTTTTTAATATTTCATTAAAAGTGTAATAAGACATTGAAGCAATTTCTTGTAACTGATTATTTTCATCAAGAGTATATGCTTTTAAATTTTTAAAAGGCAATGCTTGCAACTTTTTTAATTTTAAATGAGCGTTATATTTAATAAAACTTTCAAAATCTTCACGACTTTCAAAATTGTTTGGATTATAACTTATTCTGCAAACTTTTGTTTTGAAAAGTTTATTAACCCAACTCTCTTTTTGAGAGTATCTAATTTCATTTGAAAGAATAACACCAAAACTTTTATCTTTATTTGTTTTAACAATGCAAAATTCTGGGGATATTTTATTAGTTATAAGTCCAACACTATTTTTAAATTCTTGACACTTTTCTGCAAGCAAAATTTCAAACATTTTTGCTTCTTCTTTAGTGCAATTATCTTTGCCAATAAGTGGATATTTAATATTCATTTGTATCACCTTCTGAATAAAAGTTTACTCCTGCATTTAATTTTTGTCAATACCAAAGCCCCCAAAAATCGGGGGCTTTTTATTTTTTATTGATTAACAATTTCAAATGTGTAGGTTGTTGTTTTTTGAGTGTAACTTGCATAATTAACATAACTATTAAAATTATATTTAATTACGATTTCATAAGTTCCGGCTTCTGTTAAAGAAATTGTTTGATTTGAATACCCGCCACCTACACCATTAATATAAACAGACATAAATTCCGTATAATCGGTTCTGCCAGAATATCCACTTGCAGCTTCAATTTCATCAACATCTGCTTTAACCTCATCAATTAATGCATAGAAAATTGTATGTTCTTCACCATCATATGCTGCTGTGTATTTATTGTTAACATCATCATATGTCCAAGTGCCATCTGGAGTTATTTCAGTTAAAACTGTGTTTTCTCCATATGGATATTTTTTTGCAATTTCAAATATTTCAGTAAAGGTGATTTCTTTCATGTCATAAGTGTTTAAATCATCGTTTGTAAACAAGTAATAAGCATTACTTGCTGTCCATTCAACGGTGATAGTCAAATGATATGTTCCAGCTTCTCCACGAGAATATTCTTCAACATAATAGCAACCAGGGGCAACTGGGTCTTCTCTTTCTAGTTTGTATGTGATTGTGCAATAATCTTTAATATCAACCCATTCTCCATTCATGTAGCCTTGCAAGCTTGTTAAACTTTGAGTTTTGTCAAAATCTGCAAGCGCTGTTGGGTTGTGTTCTGCATCTTCTGTAAATACCAAACCTTCAGGAACAACAATGGTTGCTTTTGTTTCAACAGCTTCTGATAATTTATATTCAAATATAAGTTCATCAGAACCAGAAATTGTTGGTGCACCGTCAATATCAAATGCTATAAATGTTGCAACAATTTTATACTTTCCTGCACCTTTGTTTATGAAGTTTGTCAAACCTTCTGACAATGGTTTAACGTAGCCATCTGTTTCAGCATATATTTCATACTGAACAAGCACTCCGTTTGGAACATTTTCAACCAAGTATGGTCTTGTGTAATCATAGCCAAACACTTTTGTTTCTTTTTCATAAATAACAAGTGTTTCTGCAGTTGCTGCAGTATGCAACTCTGCATTAAATCCTGTATTTGAAACATCAATTGTTGTTGGGTCAACAACAACATATGTTCTTTCTATGCACCTTTGAGAATATTTATCACTATTAACATTTGCAACTGTTTTAACAACATATGTTCCTACTGCATTAAACGAAATTTTGTTTCCTGTAATATTAGCAACAGCACCGTTAACATAAACAACATATGAGTCATCAAGCAAATAATCATTTACATTATTGTTATAATCATCGATTATGGTTGTTTCCCAATCAAATGAAATTTCTTTATCTGTTCCATCATAGTAAGTAATATATTCTGACTTATCATGGTCATATGCCCAAATATCATCCTCTACATTTTGATAAATACATGGATCATCGTAAATTTCTTTTGGCATTATTTCAAAATCATAATATAGTTCAACTGAACCCATA
>CAMOCH010000015.1 GCA_946610655.1 uncultured Clostridia bacterium | reverse complement strand
ACTTTTCATAAGCATATTATAATACTTTTTGCACTTTTTTGCAAATATTTTATAATATTCAAATTAATTAATCATAAAAATCAAAATAATTACGCAAAAAAATATCATAAATCAGGAAATATCGCTATTTTACACTTAAATATAATTCATCTGTCTTATGTCTTTTACTTTTGATTATCACAAAAATTGAAATAAAATACATGAAAATTGTTATTCCCCCAGATACTATTAGCGACATATTTGAAGATATCAATTTTAATAAAATTTTATTAGTAAAATATGCCACAACAAAAATTTCAACGGAAATTGCTGCCGTTTTTAAAATTTCACTCACGATTGTATGTGGCACCAACTTTTGAATTACCATAAAATTAAGTAACGACACCACAAAATAACAAATTATATCACTAATTTCTGCACCATAAATATTAATGCTAGGGTTAGAAACAAGCAAAATAACAGAAACAACTTTTATCACTGCTCCAACAAGCAATGTTACAACAGGTGTTTTAACTTTACCAAAGCCCTGCAATATTCCAGCTGTTACTTGTGCAAAAGATAATGCAATTATGTTTAAGCAAGAAATTTTAAGAAGTTTTGAGCATATTTCAATTTGTTCAGCAGAAAAAGCATTTCCGTATAGCAAATATATTATTTGCTTTGAGTAAATAAAATAGCAAATTGCAGCCGGCGCAGATATAACCATTACAAATAAAAACGCATTTTTTATGGTTTTTTGCGAATTTTGCGTATCATTTTGCGCTTTTTGCTTAGATAATTTAGGCAAAATTACAGTTTGTGCCGCAATACTTGCAACAACCGGTAAATTCACAAGTGAACCAACAACCCCACTTTGCAACCCAAAAAGCATAGTGCTATATTCTGCAGTGTATGTTTTTGACAATATTTTTACAATTAGCGAGCTATCAATAAGCAAAGTTAATGGCATAATAAGCCCACCAAAGGCTATTGGTAAACTTATTGCAAAAATGTTTTTTATTATTTTTTTATTAGGAATTTTTACAATATCACTATATAAAATATTTTTATTTTTTCTTTTAGAAATTATCAGACAAACAATTAAAAACAAGCTCGCAAGTGCTTCACTTAACACAACACCGAGAAGAACACCAATTGTTGACATAATAATTCCATATGGTCTTAGCAAATACGCAAGAAGTAAGCCAATAAGCACTTTGCACACTTGTTCAATAATTCCTGAAACTGCAGTTGGCACCATATTTTCTTTGCCTTGAAAATATCCTCTTACTCCAGCAACAATTCCTGCAAAAAATACTGCCGGACTAATTGCAACATAACATAATTTTGCCGAATCATTACCTTGTAAGTTGGCAATCGTTCCACTAAAAAGCGCAATCGCAATTGCGCAAATTAATGACGAACCAATTATTATCAGCATTGAAAATTTGAAATATTTTTTAGCCAAATTGTATTCATTTTTTGCATAATTTTCGCTAAGAAGTTTGCTTATTGCGCTTGGTATTCCACTTGTGCTGATTGTAAGAAGTAATGCGTATAACGGATAAACTAGTTGATATAACCCAACACCTTCTGCACCAGCAATCATAGCAAAAGGAATTCTATAAAAAGCACCTATTACCTTTCCAATAATTGCGCAAACTGTTAATATTATTGCTCCACTAAAAAATGAATTCTTCATTATATTTAGTATTTACAATGAATATTTTTTTATGATTTAAATTAAAAAAATGCAAAAATTGCATTTTTTTAATAAAATATTATAAATTTTTAACAAAAAATAAGCTTATACAACAAAATTAATATCAAAGGATATTTTTGCTCCTTTTAAAATATCTGCCGCTTTTGAATCTAACCAAAACAATATTGTATATTCTTTATCCTCAACAGCCAAAGGCTCAGTTATAAGTGTTGTTTCATCTTCCTTAAGAGACTTTGCACCATCTTCTGTATCCATAATCCCAACAAACAAGTTTTCTCGCTCTTTTTCAATATCTTCTTTCTTTTCTTTGCTTTCAATTTTAACATTATTTATAGTTATCCTCAATCCAGCTGGTGCCGTTACTTTTATTGTTGAATAAAGCCCTTCACTTCCAGTTTTATCGGTAACCGTACTTGGAATTTTTGTTTCAGAATTTTGTTCACCAGTAACAGGTTTAAGACCAAGTTCACTATCACTAAATTTTAAGTATTCAATCTGGGTTTTATTTTCATCTTTCGAATCATAAACAAGAACATTACTGCTAACATTCACTTTTGGATTACTTACCACAATTTTTGTGTCGGCATAAACCAAATTCATAAAGCATGAACCAATAACAGTGAATACAAGCGCAGATAATATCAGTACTAAAGTTGTTGCAACATTTTTCTTTTCCATATATTCTCCAACAATTTAATACTATCCATACACATGTTTTTTATACATTTGCAACAAAAAAACTGCATTATTTGCAGTTTTTTAATTATTTTTATTGCTTTTTTCTATAAATTGTCTTGTTTTTCTACATATCTTATATCTTCAGATACTCTAAATGCCACAATAAATACACCAGCAATAACAACAAATATCAAAATCATAACAATTATGCCAGCAGTTGATCTAAAAAATACAACAGTTCTTCCAAAAACTTTAGATGTTCCAACTTTTATTCCAACAACACTATCTTTTGAAACAGGATAGTCATCTGCCATGGTGTTGTGAATACCTTTTGTTATATATCTTGTTTCACCAGATTCGGTTGTTTCAATTCCTATAACTCGGTGAATAACAACATCTCCACTGCTATTAACATATCCAATATCATCTCCAATATTAATTTGTGATGATTTATCCAATTTTTTAATCACAACGCAATCATTAATATTAATTTCTGGTTCCATACTATTTGAAATAACAACACAAAAACATAAGCCAAAGAAATCATGTTTTGCATTTTTATCAAATGTTACCGATGCGACAAAAATCATGATTGGAGTTATAATAAGCAAAAACAAAAAAATAAAGAACCTAGCAATCAATTTTTTCCTACGCTTTTTTAATATTTTTTTGTAATGTTCAACTTCGTCGTAGGAATCTATTTGATTTTTCTTAATTTCTGCAATAGATTCTGTCTCACTATTTCCTTTAACCTTATTGTTATCAACTTTTTTCATATAAAAATTATATAATATTTTATTTTATGTTGTCAAATATTCAATAATATACTTGCATTTTTTATGTATCTGCTGTATTATGATTAATATCATACTAATTTACTAGGAATTAAAGGAGCATATATGTTACTTCAAATTAAAAACTTGCATACAATTGCAGATGATAAGGAAATTTTAAAAGGCATTAATCTTAACATAAATAAAGGTGAAATCCATGTTATAATGGGGCCAAACGGCGCCGGAAAAACCACACTTGCAAATGCAATTTTTTCTCACCCACACCACAAAAAAACTTGTGGTGAAATAATTTTTGACGGAGAAAATATAACTAATTTGAAAACCGATGAAATAGCAAAAAAAGGCATTTTTATGAGTTTTCAAACTCCTGAAGAGATTGAAGGAATAAGCTTATTTAATTTTATTAAGCAGGCAAAATCAAAAACAAACAGCAAAATTGATTATTTTGAGTTATCTGATGAAATTGAAAAAAATATTAAATCTTTAAAAATTAAACAAGGTATGGAATCAAGAGACCTTAACGTTGGCTGCTCTGGTGGCGAAAAAAAGAAAAACGAAATTTTGCAAATGCTAGAACTGAATCCAAAGCTTGCCATTTTGGACGAAACAGATTCTGGACTTGATGTTGATGCAATTAAAATTGTGTCAAAAGGCATTGGTATGTTTTCTAACAAAAATAATGCAATGCTTATTATAACCCACTCAACAAAACTTCTTGAAAGTATTCCTGTTGACTATGTTCACATTTTGGTTGATGGCAAAATTGTATATACTGGCGATGCAAGTCTTGCTAACGAAATTGACAAACACGGCTACTCTAAATTTGTTACGGAGGCAAAAAATGCCTAAAACACAAATTAAAGATTTAAATACAAATATTTACAATTTCAAAAACAAAGATGAATATGCTTACAAAATTAAAAATGGTTTAACAAAAGATATTGTTTGCGAAATTTCACAAAAGAAAAATGAGCCTAAATGGATGCTAGACATTCGTTTGAAAGCTCTTGAAACATATGAAAAGCTCAGTCTCCCAACATGGGGCCCAGATTTAAGTGAACTAAAAATGGACGAAATCGCAACTTATGTTAAGCCAAAAACAAATATGAAAGACAACTGGGACGATGTGCCAGAAAATATTAAAGACACCTTTGAAAAACTTGGAATACCAAAGTCTGAGCGAGAATATCTCGCCGGTGTTGGTGCGCAATATGATAGCGAAGTTGTTTATCACTCAATGAAAAAAGATTTGCTTGAACAAGGCGTAATTTATACATCTATGGAAGAAGCTATTGAAAAATATCCAGAAATTGTTAAAGAATATTTTTCAAAATGCGTGCCACTTACCGAGCATAAATTTATTGCTCTTCACTATGCCGTTTGGAGTGGTGGCAGCTTTGTTTATGTTCCAAAAAACGTAAAACTTGAAATGCCACTTCAATCATATTTTAGACTAAACTCACCAGAAAGTGGGCAATTTGAGCACACACTTATTATTGTGGAAGACAACTCTAGTTTGCACTTTATTGAAGGATGCAGTGCTCCAAAATATAATAAAGTTAACTTGCATGCAGGCTGCGTTGAACTTTTTGTTAAAGAAAACGCATATCTTAGATATTCAACCGTTGAAAACTGGTCAAAAAATATGCTTAATTTAAACACAAAAAAGGCAATTTGTGAAAAAAATGCTCAAATTGACTGGGTAAGCGGCAGCTTTGGAAGCAAAATTTCTATGCTATACCCTATGAGCATATTAAAAGGCGAAAATTCTAAAACAGAATACACCGGAATTTCTTTTGCCGGAGCTGGTCAAAACTTAGATACTGGTTTTAAAGTTGTTCATCTTGCAAAAAATACATCTAGTGTTGTTAATGCAAAAAGTTTGTCAAAGAATGGTGGCATCTGCACCTATCGTGCACTTGTTAAAGTTACCCCTAACGCAACTGGCAGTAAATGTTCTGTTAATTGTGATGGGCTTATGCTTGACGACAAATCAAGAAGTGACACTTTGCCTGTTAATGACATTCAAACAAATGATGTCGAATTTTCACACGAAGCAAAAGTCGGCAAAATCAGCGAAAAATCAATTTTTTATTTGATGACAAGAGGTTTATCTGAAGATGATGCAAAAGCAACCATCGTTCGTGGTTTTGCAAATCCTGTTTCTAAAGAACTTCCTCTTGAATACGCTGTTGAAATGAACAGACTTATTAATCTTGAACTTGAGGGGGCTATTGGATAATGAAAATTAACTACTCTCCCGTTTTAACATCGCAAAACTACGGAACAAATTATTATCAAGTTATAGATTCAACTTTTGATAATAAAAATGTTAGTTTTAACCCAAAAATATATGGGGAAAATGTAACTATAGAAAACAATACATTTGCCGTTTCATCTGCAATTTGCGATCAAGCAAAAGCTCAAGCAAAAATATCAAAAGCAATAGTCATAGAACAAAACAATACTCCAGTTAAAATAGACATTTTTCAAAATAAAGAGACCTGTGTTGCTGGAAATTTGTTTATTACTTTAAACGAATATACAAATCGAGACATAATCATAAATATTGAATCAGAAACTGCAACATTTGCAAACTTAAATCTTGTTTTTAACATAAAAAAATCAGCAAACGCAAATGTAACAATTCTTTCTAATGCAAACAATGCTCAAATATTTTTGAATATTGAAGCAAAAATAGAAGAAAACGCAAAGTTTAAATCTGTCACTATATCAGCTGCTGCAAATGAATATGTTCTTAAACACACAACGAGCCTCTTGGAAAATTCAACAAGCGAAACGAAATGCTTATATCTTGGCAAAAATAAAGACAAAATTGATTTAAATATTATAAGTGAAATACATGGCAAATTTGCAAACTCAACAATTAATGTTGTTGGTTCGCTTAATAACTTTGCAGAAAAAAGTTTTAAAGGAACAATAGATTTTAAACAAGGTGCAGCAAAAAGCTATGGTGACGAAAAAGAACTCTGCTTGATGTTCTCCCCTTCTTGCAAATCAAAAGCATTACCAATTTTACTCTGCGCAGAAGAAGACGTTGAAGGCAGTCATAGTACAGCAACCGGAAAAATTGATGAAAGCAGCCTGTTCTATATTATGAGTCGTGGAATTTCTAAGCGTGATGCAATAAAAATGGTATCAATGGCAAAATTTGCAAATATCATACAAAGCATTAATGACGAAGAAACAAAAAATAAAGTTTTAAATTTAATTGATAGGAATTTAGATAATGTATAATTTTCAAAAAGACTTTCCATTAATAAAAAGTGGAAAAACTGTTTATCTTGATAGTGGTGCAACAAGTCAAAAACCAAAATGTGTTCTTGATGAAGAATACTCTTTTTATAAAAGCTTTAATGCAAACCCACACAGAGGAACCTACTATCTTAGCGAAAAAGCAACTGAAAAATACAATCATGCAAGACACACCGTTGCAAAATTTATCAATGCAAAATTTGATGAAGAAATTATATTCACAAAAAATGCAACCGAAGCAATAAATCTTGTTGCCTATTCTTATGGTTTAGAAAATATTAACAATCAAGACAAAGTTGTTATATCAATTATGGAACACCACAGCAATCTTGTTCCTTGGCAAAAAGTTTGCAAAACAAAAAAAGCCAAACTTGAATACTTATATTTAAACCAAAACTTGCAAATTGAAGATAGCGAACTTGAAAAAATTGACAGTAACACAAAAATTGTGGCAATAACAATGCTTTCTAATGTAATTGGAGACCGACCAAACCTTGAAAAAATCATCAATAAAGCCCACTCTGTTGGCGCCATTGTTTTGGTTGATGGCACCCAAGCTGCTTGTCACATTCAAATTGATGTTCAAAAACTTGATGCAGACTTTTTAGTTTTTAGTGGTCACAAAATGTATGCACCTCTTGGCATTGGCGTGCTATATGGTAAAAAGAATTTACTTGAAAATATGACTCCATTTTTGATGGGTGGCGACATGATAGAATATGTTAATGAGCAAAGCACAACATTTGCGCCACTTCCTAACAAATTTGAAGCCGGAACACAAAATATTGCAGGCGCTGTGGCTCTTGAAAAAGCAATTGAATATATTAGTTCTATTGGTTATGACACAATTCAAAAAGTAGAAAAAGAAGTTTTTGATTATGCAATCACAAAACTTAAACAATTGCCATATGTTGATTTATATGTTTCTCCAAATAGCACAAGCGTTATTTCATTTAATATAAAAAATATTCATCCACATGATGTTTCAACATTTTTAGCAAGCGATAATATTTGTGTCAGAAGTGGCAATCACTGCGCTCAACCACTTCTTAAATTTTTAAATCTTGACAGCACTTGCCGCATTACATTTGCAATATATAGCACAAAAAATGATATTGATAAACTTATCGACTCGTTAAACAAAATTTATGGAAAATTTAAAAAATATATAGGATAACAAAAATGGATATCAATTCTCTCTATTCAGAACTTATTATGGAGCACAGCGTAAATAGCCCATACAAAAAAGAGCTCTCTCACCCATCTTGTTCAAGCTTGGGACACAATCCAAATTGTGGCGATGAAATTAAACTTGAAGCAACCATTGAAAATGGCATAATTCAAGATATGGCTTTTTTTGGACACGGATGCGCAATAAGCCAAAGCTCAACATCTATCATGATTGATTTATTAAAAGGAAAAACCACTCAGGAAGCAAAAGAAATTATTGAAATATTTATTTCTATGATTAAACGTGAAAAACTAACCTCAGAGCAGAAAAAACGTTTAAAAAATGCTTTAGCCTTTGAAAATGTTTCAAACATGCCATCAAGAGCAAAATGTGCAACACTTTCTTGGCACACTCTTGAAAATTTATTAAATTCTTTACAATAATTTTTGAACAAAAAAAAGAGCCAAATGGCTCTTTTATTTTTGTTTACTAAACAGTTGTAGTTGTGGTTGTTGTTGTGCTTCCAGTTACACTGTTTGCATTTTTAATAAGAACTTCAAGTTCTGCAATTTCATCATTATATCTTGCTTCTTCTTTTTCATAGAATGCGAGCATCTTTTTGTCGTGTTCATATTTTTCACGATTTTTTGCCAAGTATTCATCAGCATCTTGAATGCTTGCTTTAAGTTCAGCAATATGAGTTGTAAGTTCTTCTTGTTTAACCTTTTTGTCTTCGTCGATGTTTTTGATATCTGTTACAGAATACATCATTAAGTTAAGGTTAGTAAGTTCAACTGCACGTCTGTCGAGCATTTTTTGGTTACGAGCACGACGGCGTTCTGTTCTTTCATATTTTAAAATTGAATGACGAGTTTTTTGAAGATCTTTTTCAAGTTTATCTTTAGATTCAACAATCTTAGCAAGACGAACGTTGTAGTCAAAGTCTGTTCCAACAGTTTCTGTTGTTACTTCTTTGATAATGATTGTTTTTGGAGCTTCTTCAACTTTTTCAGCAGCTGGTTCCTCTTTAACTTCTTCTTTTGTTTCTTCAACCTTTTCTTCTGCTGGAGCTTCTTCAACTTTTTCTTCTACTGGAGCTTCTTCAACTTTTTCAGCTTCAGCGTTTTCAACTACTTCTTCTTTTACTTCTTCAGCAGCTGGTTCTTCTTTAACTTCTTCTTTTGTTTCTTCAACCTTTTCTTCTGCTGGAGCTTCTTTAGCTTCTTCGTCTAATTGTGCGAGCATTTCACGAATGTCATATTCTTCTGCTGGCTCACTTTCTTTTGCTTCTGGTTCAGCTTCAACAACTGGTTCTTTTGGAGCTTTCATTGCTTCAATAACAAACGCAATAGAAAATCCAATAGCAATTGCAATACCAATACTCATAAGCACTACCATGATAATTTGGAATGTTGTCATATCTTTTCTCCTTTTTGTTTGATAATTTGTTTTTTGCGTTTTTTTGACGCTTTGTAACACTATTTAGCAATATATATAATGAATTTTCGCAAAACTTTGTTAAAAACTGTGCAAATTTTGCTTAATTTCATTGTTATTCTAACACACGAAAGGCCTTTTGTCAATAGCAAGTGGACTTTTTTTATTAAAAAATCCATATTTACCTATATTTTTCTTATTTCTATACCCTAATATTCCATTTTTTCAAAATATTTTTAATAATATTTACACAAATTTTACTTTGCTATTACAAATTTTTCACTAAATTTGAGATATATCTTATAGAATAAGCAAAAAGATTTAAAACAATGCAAATAGATAGTGAGTAAATAAAAAAGCAGGGTTATTCCCTGCATTTTGGTGGAGGCGTCGGCGACGAAGCCGAGTCCACACCCACTTCCATAAGCTCTTCTCCACACCACAGTTGACATGTTTGTTTTTGTTTTAATAAAATCAGTCAACCACTTTTATTAAAACTATTGTGCATTATACTATGCTATTTGCCAGCACAAATGACAACTAGCAAGTCCATTATAATTTGACAATTTTGTTTTTATTAATGGCACTTCAAAACAAAACCGTAGCTGAACTAAGCAGCTAATGCGACTTTATTGTCTGCGTTTATTTTTTTGCTCATTTTATTGTAGATAAGCGCTACAAGTGTGCTTACAACTTACGCCAGCAAAGTGTGTCGAAACAAATCGCCCCCATGCTATTTAACAAGTCTTGCAATTTCTCTTTTGTTATCTCTTTCCTTAATTGTTTGACGCTTGTCATACAATTTTTTACCTTTACCAACACCAACAAGCACTTTTGCATACCCCTTAACAAAATAAATTTTAAGTGGCACCAAGGCATAGCCTTGCACACTTGTTCTTTTGTCTAGTTTATCAATTTGAGATTTATGCAATAATAATTTTCTGGTTCTTCTGGTATCTGGCACAAATTGACTTGTTTTATCATAGGTTGCAATATGACAATTGTATAGAAAAACTTCACCATTAGATATCTTAACGAATGTATCTTTTAAACTTGTTTTGCCTTGTCTAATAGACTTAACTTCACAGCCTTCAAGAACAATCCCTGCTTCTATGGTGTCTTCAATAAAATAATTAAACCTTGCTTCTCTATTTTCAATTACCATAATGCTACCCACGCAAAGTATAGCATATAAATTTGCGTTTTTCAACAATAAAATTTAAAAATTTGTAAGTTAATTTAAAAATATTGCTGTTTTTTTGCATTTTAGTGTCTCAAATCAAAATCATCTGCAAATATTGCTTTTTTGCATATAAAAAAGGTGCTTTTTGCACCTTTTATTCAGCAAGTGAAAAATCAATATGTCTTGAAAGTGTATCAACTTGATCCAATTTAACTTTTAGTTTATCACCAATCCTATATGAATGTTTTCTTCCAACTAGAGCATACATTTTTTCATTATACATATATCTGTCGCTTGGAAGTTTTTCTGTTAGAATCATTCCTTCAACAGTGTTTTCAAGTTGAACATAAACACCAGCATCAGTTGCCCCACTAACCACAGCATCATAAATATTGCCAATTTTGTTTGCCATAAATTCTGCTTTCTTTTGGTCATCAACAGTGCGCTCTGCTTGCTCGGCATTTCTTTCTGTGACACTTGACTGTTCAGAAGCAATCTGCACAAATTCTTCCAAATTTTTAAGTTTTTGTTCTGTCATTTTATTTTCCAAAATATAACTTATAATTCTGTGAATTGTTAAATCTGGATATCTTCTTATTGGGCTTGTAAAATGACAATAATTTTTGAGAGCCAAACCAAAGTGACCCAAATTCTCTGGTGCATATCTCGCCTTTTGCATACTTCTAAGCATAATTTTTGAAAGCGCTTGTGAATATGTTTGGTCCTTGCTTGCAAGAAGCAGTGCTTGAAAATCTCTTGGTCTTGCAGCTTTATTCAAATTAAGTCCCAAAGTTTTTACAAATCCTGCAAACGCAGTTATTTTTTCTGGAGTTGGATTTTCATGCACACGATAAACAAATGGAACTTTCATCATGTCAAAATGTCTTGCGACAACTTCGTTTGTAACAACCATAAATTGCTCAATCAATCTATGCGAAATTTCTCTTGGGTGTTTAATTATGTCAACAGTGTTATAGTTTTCATCAACAATAATTTGAGGCTCAGGGAGGTCAAAATCAAGCTGCCCTTCGTTATCTCTCTTTTTTATAAGGAGTTTTGCAAGTTCAGCAGAATCTTCGAGCATTGAAACAATTTCTTTATACTTAGTTCTTGTTTCTTTGTCTCCTTCCAAAATTTTAGTAACCAATGTATAAGTCATTCTATACTTAGAATGAATAATACCTTTGCAAATGTTATAACTTTCAACATTGGCATTTTTATCAAACACCATCTCAACACTCATAGAAAGTCTATCTTCATTTGGGTTAAGCGAGCAAATTCCATTTGAAAGCTCAACAGGAAGCATTGGTAAAACATAATCTGGAAAATACACGCTAGTGCCTCTTTTAAAGGCTTCTGCATCCAATTTTCCACCTTCTTTAACATAATGCGAAACATCAGCAATATGAACGTTTAAATAGTATTTATCGCCTTTCTTTTGCATAGAAAATGCGTCGTCAAAGTCTCTTGCATCTTCGCCATCAATGGTTATAACCAAATCTTTGGTGAAATCTTTTCTATTTTCTCTTTCTTTATCTGTTATTCCGTTTTTACTAACTTCAACAGCCTCTTTTTTTACATCTTCTGGAAATTCTTCAATTAAATTGAAACTTCTTATGATAGAAAGTGTGCTTGTTCTTGCTTCACCACTAACACCCAAAACTTCAATGACTTTTCCTAACGCCATCTTGGTGCGTGATGGATACTCTAAAATTTTAACATAAACTTTAGTGTTAGGTTTGGCATTTAATGTGCTATCTGGCGCAATAAAAATGCTGTCTGCAAACCTAGGGTCATCAGGCACAACCAAATTCACACCGTTATTAACCGAAAATGTTCCAACCAAACAAGTTATTCCACGAGATATAATCTTTTCTACATTGCCTGTTTTTTTGCCTGTATAGCCCTTTTTAGGAATATTTTTATCAATACTTATCAAAACTGTATCGCCATGAACTGCTCCACCAAGATTTTTTTCACTTATAAATATATCTTCAGATGTTGATTCAAGACGTGCAAAAGCATAGCCTTGCTTTGTTCCAATTATTTTTGCTCGTTGAAAACTTGATTTTTCAGACAGCATATATTTCTCTCTTGCTGTTTTAACAATTTTATCTTGTTTAATAAGTTCTTTCAAACTTGCTCTGATTGCAACAATATCAAAATTGGTTTTAACTCCGAGCATTTTAAACAAATATGTTTCGGTTACAAGTTTTTTATTACTACTTTTTATTGTTTCATAAACTTTGCTAGTAAAGTCCATAATCTCTCCTATATTAATAATATACTAGCAAAAAAACAAAGATAAGTCCACTAAACGCAATAAAAAAAACGGGCGAATGCCCGTTATAATAATTGCAATTTATTTTTCTGGATGATTTAGAGAATACATATTTCTCCAAATTAATACTGCAGAAACTATTGATACCAAAATAATACAAGAAAGTAATACAATAGAAACAGTATTAAGGTTGTTAAGTATTAACAAAACAACTCCAAGAATGATATACAAGAAATTTGCAATTAAACCAACAATTAAAGATGTTTTTGTATTCATAATCTTAATCCCCTTGTTTTATATTGACTATATTTTATCACATAATTTAATAAAATACTAGACCTTTTTGCAAAAAAAATGAAATTTTTTTATATTTTTTTAATAAGTTCACAGATTTTTATCAAATTTTCGTCATTTTTAAGCTGCTCATCGTATTTAATTTTATCTTGAATATATGAACAAAGGTCATAAATGTTATCATCAATTTCAGATTTATTGTTCTTACATAAAACATATAAAACAATCAAAAATGATTGATAAGTTTCTTTTGCGTGAGCGTTATTAAAAAATTCTTTACCACTTTTCAAAAATTCTTTTGTGTCAAATTTGTATATACCAGATTTCAAAATCAAATCAGTGAGCATATATTCTTCATTCACGCCAATTTCATTTGCTAATGTCATAAGTTCGACGCAGTTGGTTATTTTCTCTTTATCATCAAGGTCTAATTTATCTTTTAGCATATAATACTCATGCACACTGCTTAGCAAATATGAATATGCATTTGAAAGATTTCCGTCTTGAGACATTTCTGTTAATTTTTGCTTATTTTCTAATAGCGTTCCCGAAAGCATATCAAATGTTTTTACATTAAGCTCGCTGTCTTTATATTTTTTATGATTTTTGCTCAGCTGCTTAAGTTCTCTTTTTTGTTCTTTTAATTTCTTTTTAAGTTCTCTGCCTTTTGCACTTGTTTCAATAAAATAATTGAGCAATATTTTAGTGGTAACAATAGCTATCAAAACCACATTAAAAGTTATAACGCCAGCTTTGCTTTGAATAAACCAAACAATATATCCAATGCCATCAACTTTAGAATCAATTTTACCAAGTACTGATGAAAAATATACATGGACAGTTTGCTCACCACATTTTAATTCTATTACTTGAGTTGAATTGTTAACAGATTGAACAATACCTGAACCTTTTTGAATATTTTTTGAATAATAAATTTCATCACCAATATTTATCTGCATTGTTGAGTTATATTTACTAATCACAAACAACTGCCCATTTTTTGCATTAACAAAATTTTCTGAACTGCCTATTCCAACAATATATTGATGATTGAAATTTTTAAAATAAAATCTATCAGAGAAAATTGAAAAATAAGAAAAAACTAACAATATTGCAACAATACATATAAACAAAGCATAAAAAATATTTAGAACTAAACTATTTTTTTTTAATTCTTTGTTTAACTGTTCATTTGTTGTTGTTAGTTTTTGCTCTTTCATCTTTCCTTTAAACGAAGTAAAGTTCTTCCTGCATCTATATTTATTTTTTCTGTCACCAAATTATGTTTAAATTGATTTCTTACATAATTTTTCAAACTTGTTCCAGAATTGTATCCATGAACCACTAAAACATATTGATAATTCACATCAACGCTATTTATCACATGATTAAGTTCAACTTGAGCATCATTAATTGATTTACCATGCAAATCTACTATGCAAAAATCACCATATTCATATTTTATAAAAATATCATCCATATTAGTTTGAACACTCTGGAGTATTGCTTGTAAATCCTATAATTCTGCCATCAGCATCGGTGATTGTATCTGTTCTTTGATAACGTGTATCCCAGAAAATATATTCATAGTATGTCACGCCACCATCAACATGTTTGCTATACAATTTATTATTAAAGAATTTATAATAAACACTGCTTGTTTCAGTTGATGGAACAAGATAAATAAGTTCAAATGATTTTTCTGCTCTATAGTTAATTTCGGTATCTGTGTAACCTATTCCTATAACAGGTTTTACTGTCTCGGTAAGTCCTGTTACTTTTGTTTTATCAACACAAAGCCAATAATCCATACCATTAGCGTTGCCACTATTTATTTGAATGTAATAGTCACTATCTGGGGTTGTACTAATACTTCCTGTGTATGAAACATCTTTGTATGTGTTATTTGTGTAAAGAACTCTTGTTCTGAAATATACTTTATCAATATTGCTTGTTAAGTATATTTCATCAATAATGGTTTCACCATCAAGAATAAATCTATTTGGGTTTTCTGTTCCATCATCTGTTTCACTTAAATATACATAACTATTTTTAAATGAATAATCTTGACTTACAAGAAGTTGAATATCTTTGATTCTGTATCCAACAACATTAATTGTATATACAAAGTTATTTTCAACAAATTCTTGACCATTTTCATCTATGCAATAAGTTTGCAAAGTGATTGTTTCAACGCTGTCAACAGTAACCAAATTGCTTTTTACAGACAATGTTTTGTTGCTTGTGTTAATACTTATTGATTCAAAAACGGTTTTATCATAATTATCCACAATTCTAATAAGTGAGTTGTCACATTGAGTGTTTGATGCTGTGCCTTTTGCAACATAGCTATACTCTGTTGTTGTTCCATCGGCATACATGGTAACAATGTTATCTTCATTTCCTTCAATAACAATGTTAGAAACAAAATCTTGTTTTACTGTTAATTTAAAACTATCTTTAACATTTTCATTAACACTTGCTGTTATTATTGCTTCACCAGGTTTATAATATCTAACTACATATCTGTTACCAGATTTAAAAACTCTTGCAACAGAAGAATTTGATGATGAAAATGAAACATTTTCTGCACCAGTTGAATCAACTCTAACATTAATGTCTAATTTATTTTCTGAAGAAGAAACCATGTAAACATCTGTGTCTTTAATTGGTTTTCCTTCTGCATTTACAATCTTAAAATCACTTACTGTTGTTTTAGACAAATTACCAATAAGAAAATAACCACCGGCACCAACACCGACGATAAGAACAATAGAAGCCAAAACTATTAATAAAGTTTTTAATTTCTTATTCATAATTTCTCCAAATTAGTATATGTTAATTTTATATTTTTAATTTAACTTTGTCAATCAAATAAAATATAACTTGTAAAATAATAATAAAAAATATGAAATTTAAAGCAAAAAAAGAACCCCCAAATTGGGAGTTCTTAAATTTTTGTTATTTTTTGTTTATTCAGCACTTTCAGCTGGGATTTCTGTTGCAACACTATTGATGTTCCAACCTTCAGCAAAATCACCTTTAATAGCTGTGTAATCATATGAAGAACCAATTACAAATGCTTTTTGTCTCTTAGCATTGTATTGACCAAATCCATTTGAATACAAGTATGAGCTTCCACTTGCTGTATAAGCATATGTTTTATCGTCTGAAGTTACAGTTCCTGCAGCGATGTTTGTAGATACGTCAATTACTGTGTATGGGTTAACATCACTACCAGCACCAGTATTCATTACAAGTCCGATAAGAGCACCAACTGAACGAGCTCTGTAACCTTCAAGATTCATAATTTCATCTTGTTTGT
>CAMOCH010000014.1 GCA_946610655.1 uncultured Clostridia bacterium | reverse complement strand
ATTTTTGTGCCAAGCACATCAATATAATTTTCTGCACCTTTTCCAGCAATCACAACAATATCACCTTTCTTGCTTCTTTTAATTGCTTCCCTAATTGCTTGTCCACGGTCTAGAATAATCTCCCATTTCTTTTTGCTAAAACCTTTAACAATATCCATCGCAATTTCATAATTATCTTCAAATCTTGGATTATCTGTTGTAACAAATGTATAATCTGCAAATTTTTCAGCAACCGATGCCATAATTGGTCGCTTGTCTCTATCTCGGTTTCCTCCACACCCAAAAACACAATAAAGTTTGCCACTGGCAATATCTTTTGCTGTCATAAGCAAATTATATAATCCATCTGGAGTGTGGGCATAGTCTATAATAATTGAACAATTTTTTGCCTCATAACTTTCAAATCTTCCTGCAACCCCAACAAATGAAATAAGTCTTGTTGAAATTTCTTCCAAACTATAACCAAGTTTATGACAAACAGATATAGCAACAATAGCATTTTGCAAATTGAACTTGCCTAGCAAATTTATGTTAAACTCAACGCTTTGATTATTGCTTATAACATCAAAACTTTGGTTATGAGTAGTATGTGCCACATTTTTTATAAATATGTTCGCATTACTCTCTGCTACTGAACAAGTTATGCATTTTTGACAAATTTCTTTTAATCTTTGCCCATAAGAAGTATCAACACACACAACAGCAGCATTATATTGTCCATCTTTAAAAATTTGTTCTTTTGCTGCAAAATAATTTTCCATGTTTTCAAAATAATCCAAGTGGTCTTGACTTAAGTTTGTAAAAGCAATAACCTCAAAATGAATATTAAATAATTTTTTCAAATATATTGCATGAGCAGACATTTCCATAACAACATACTCTATTTTTTGTTTAACCATATCTGCAAACAGTTGTTGCAAGGCAATAGGATCTGGTGTTGTAAATCCTGTTTCAACTTTTTTACCACCATATATTGCACCGTTTGTTCCAATTATTGCAACGCTATGTTTTTCTTTTAATATGTGAGCTATCATTGTGGTGGTTGTGGTTTTTCCATTTGTTCCAGTCACTCCCACAATTTTAAGTTTTTCTGCAGGCCTATCAAAAAAATTGGCTGCAATTTGGCTTATAGCTTTTCTTGCATCTGGAACAATAATTTGAGTGATATTTTTGCTGCAAGCAATGCTAGATTCAGTAACGATAACTCTGCACTTATTGTTTATTGCTTCATCAATCCAATTATTTCCATCATGAAGCTTTCCTTTTAAACTAAAAAACATACTATCTTTTTTTGCATCTTGCGCAATATGAGTTAAGTGATTAACATTTCTCAGTGTGCTTCCAATAATTTTACAATCAACGCCATCTAATAATTTTAATAATTTCATAAACCCCTCCTTAATCCATAACAAGCAAAACAATGTCGCCTTCTTTAACCATAGTGCCCGGACTTGGCAAACAACTTGTTACTCTTGCTCCATTTCCACTAACCAAATATTGAAGATTTAAACTTGCAAGTAGACTTCCTGCTTCCGACAAAGTCATTCCAATCAAATTTGGTAATTCAATATCTTTCTCTTTTTGAGATAAGTCATATTCTATGTTTGCTTCAACTTCCTTATAACGTGTGTCTATTATTGCTTGAAAGATTTCTTTAGCAACAGGTGCTGCAACAACACCACCATAATATGCTCCTTTTGGCTCATCAACACACACAAGCACAACATACTCAGGTTTGTCTGCTGGATAATAACCAATAAATGACGCAATATATTTGCCTTGTGCAATGGCACCATTTTCATATTTTTGAGCTGTTCCTGTTTTCCCTGCAATTTGGTAACCATCAATTCTGGCATACTTTCCGCCACCTTTTGAAACAACTTCTTCAAGCATTTCATTCATAAGCTTTGAAACCGATGGTTTAAAAACTTTGTTCAAAATACTTGCCTGCTTTTCATAAACAATCTTCCCTGATGAATCGACAAGTTTTTTCACCAAATGTGGTTGCATAAGATTGCCACCATTAATAACTGCACAAACACTATTAACCAGTTCAAGTTCACTTATTGCAATAGTTTGTCCAAACCCCATTCTGCAAAGGTCTGGGTCAGTTACAAGCGATTCTGGCATAAGCACTGCTTTTGTTTCTGATGGATAATCTAAGCCAAGCGTTGTATCAAAGCCAAGCTCTTTTAAATACCAATAGAATTTTTTTACTCCAATTTGTTGAATCAAATCCATAAACACACAGTTACAACTGTTGTTTAATCCTTGCTGCAAAGTTTGAGGGCCATGACCAGACCTTCTTGAACAATTTATTCTAACCCCATTAACTATTCTTGCACCACCACAATAATAGTAATGATTTCTTGATGTTATTCCTTCGTTTAAGGCAATTGCTGCAACCAAAATTTTAAATGTTGAACCTGGCTCATATGTATCTGCCACAGGAATACACCTACTAAGAGTATTAAGCATTTCTATGTTACTTCTATCAATATTATTTAAATCATAATTTGGATATGTGCAAATACTTATGATTTCTCCGGTGTTTGGGTTCATCACAAGTGCAGAAGCACTTTTTGCTGCATTGTTTTGATAAGCTTTGTTTACAATATCTTCAACCTGTTGTTGAATTTTAAAGTCTATAGTAAGTTCAACATTCAGCCCATCAATGCTATTAATATAGTAGCTTGTTGAGTCTGCAAGTTTTGTTCCTTTTAAATCTGTTTGAGAATATGTTGTTCCATCAACTCCTTTAAGATATTGATTATATTGCTTTTCAATACCACTTTGACCATCACCATCACTTGACAAAAACCCTAAAATTTGGCATAGCATATTATTGTAAATATAATTTCTGCTTGTTGAACTTGAAAATAATATTCCACTTTGATATTCATTTAAAATATTAGACACAACTTCTTTTTTAAGCTGCTTTGCAATAAGAATTTCTCCATAGTTATATTTTTCTATCTTTTGCTTAATTTCTTCTTCTGAGATTTCCTCAACATACTTTGCAATAACACTTGTAACAGCATCTATATTTTGAATATCTGCTTTTCTTATGTATAAATCATAAGATGTATAACTTGAGGCAAGTTCAACACCATTTCTATCAGTGATGCTTCCTCTGAGTGCAGTGTTCTTTAAATCTCTAAGCCACTGACTCATCCCTTTTTTTTGAAGGACATTTCCTGAAATAATTTGCAAATAAAAGAGTTTCACAAAAAGCAGTCCAATTAAAAAAACAGCACCAAAAAAGAGTGCTGTTAATCTTTTTGTTACTGAAACTGTTGTATATTTTATATCCAAAATAAAAACCCCTTAAGCTATTTCAATTTATATGCGCTTAAGGGATTTTTATAACTTATTTGAATAAATTAGACAGGAAGTTACAAAGATCATCAAACCAGTTTGTTTCAATTTGAGATGTAGTTCTTCCAAGTTCTTCAATTGAATCAATTTCTTGTCCACTTGCACTGCTTGAGTAGCCATTGGCTGCGGCAGTTTCTTGACCTTGGCTCACAATGTAATCATATTGTTCTTGCAAAGCATCAACTTGAGCTTGTTGAGATGCAACCATTGCTTGTTTTTGAGCAAGTGTTGTGTTTAGTGCAGAAATAGTAACTGCATTGCCTATCATAAATGCCATGAGTGCGCAAATACATATTGCTAGAACACTAACAATAATTTTTCCTCTAGCATTCAAACGAACTTTAATTGGTCGTTCTGGATGTTGTTCAATTTTTTTATCGATTGTAAGAACATCCATTTTACGTGGATTATCAATAGATATTTGTTCAATATCTGATGTATAATGCTTTTCACCATTAACAGTTACTTGTTCAAAATCGAGTCCACTAAAGTTTGGCTTTTTGTAAGAAGCGTCATACTTTGTATCTTCTGTTGTTGTGTCGAAACTTGCAAATATTCTTTTATTTGTTGAAGTTTCAACAGTTGTTTTTTGATCAACTTGTAATGCCATATTTGCGCCCTCCTTTTTAAATTCTCTCTAGTATTCGCAGCTTTGCGCTTGCACTGCGAGAATTAATTGCAATTTCTTCTTGCGATGCCACAACCATTTTTCCAATTATTTTTGCTTTTGCTCTGTGATTGCAAATGCAGACTGGAATTTCTGGTGGGCAAATACAATCAGTTGATAGGTCTCTAAATGTGTGCTTTACTATTCTGTCTTCTAAACTATGAAAACTCATAACAACAAGTCTTCCATGAACATTCAGTCTTTCTGTTGCCTCTTCTAAAAATTTGGCAAGACCATCAAGTTCGCTGTTCACTTCAATTCTTATTGCTTGAAATGTTCTTTGAACGTTTGATGAACCATCATGTCCTTTATATCTTGGAACACTTTTGAGTATTACGTCTCTAAGCTCAAATGTTGTTTCAATTGGTTTCTTTTCTCTTTCAATCACAATGTGCTTTGCGATTGATTGAGCAAACCTCTCTTCGCCATAGTCCTTTATGATGTCTCTCAAATTGTCTTGCGTATATGTGTTTACAACATCATATGCTGACAGTTTTTGACTTTGATTCATTCTCATGTCGAGTTTTGCGTCTTCACGAAAACTAAAACCTCTGTCTTTGTTGTCTAGTTGATAGCTAGACACCCCTAGGTCCACAAGTATTCCATCAACTTTATCAATTTTTTGTTCGGTCAAAATTTGATCAAGATTTTTGAAATTGTCATGAACATAGGTTACTTTTTTGAAAGATGCAAGTCTTTTTTTGCTTGCACGCAACGCATCACTATCTCTATCAATTCCAATAAGACTTATGTTTTTTCCTCTTGTAAGAATTTCATAGCTGTGACCAGCTCCACCAAGTGTGCAATCAACATAGATTCCATTTGGTTTAAGCTGAAGTGCTTCTAAACATTCTTCAAGCATAACAGGAACATGTGAAAATTCCATTATTATACACCAAGTCCTGAAAGTGAATTAATAGATTGGGCTAAATCGCCATCTGCGTAAGTATCCCATTCTTCTTCTGCCCAAATTTCAACTCTATTGCCTGCACCAACAAAAACAATATTTTTTTGAATTTTAGCATAGTCTCTAAGTTCTTTGGCCACTAATATTCTGCCTTGTTTGTCTTCTTCTGTTTCAAATGCTGATGACAATATCATTCGAACAGGCTTTTGAATGTTAGCATCAAAGATAGGAAGATTTGTAAGTTTGTTATAAACTTCGTCAAACTTAGTTTTGCTAAAAGCCGTTAAACAGCCATTAGTGCCTTTGGTTATAACAAAACCATCTCCGAGCTCAGCTTTAAGCTTTGCTGGCATGCGCATACGGCACTTTTCGTCTATTTGATGTCTATAAGTACCAATAAGCATGTGGAGACACCTCCTTTTTTCTTTGTGTACTAATATTATAAAAAATAAATTTTTCAAAATCAACCACTTTTGACCACTTTTTTACAAAAAATTTAATAATTTTGCAAAAATTTTTATCTTTTTTTATTGATTTTTACATTTTTAGAACGCTTGTTCTATAATTTTATAAATCATATGTTCTAAAAAAACAAAACACTTATTTATTAACAAAAAATGAGCAATAAAAAAAGTAGAACTTTCGTCCTACCCTTTAATTATATTAAAAATTATTCATTTGATGGTTCAAAACAATTATCTGTTTGATTTGAAGTTTCTGCATAAGTTTTTGACATTTCTGCATATCTTTTAGCATTAGCGTCATTTATATTTTGTTCTTTGTCTTTAATATTTTCAATAGATGAATTAATAATATTATATGAAATTTTATCTCTTTCAACTTTTTCTTTAAAGTCTTTGAGAGCTTTAAGTGTTAATTTAATCTTATGTGCAAAAATTTCTTTGTTTTCTCTATTATACTTTTTTGCTTCACTTTTAAGTTGCTCATTTACTTCATTTTCAAGAGTTTGCATCATGTATGCTTCTTTGTAGTCACCAGTTTTTAAATTTTCTATTGTTTTTGGTGTCCACAAGCAGTATTGTCCTCTTTTTTCAATAACGCTGCCACTTCTTGTGATTCTTGCAGTGCCTTTTCCATCAATTCTTCTAACTGAATAAAGAACAATGTCATTTTTAAATCCAAATCTAATTTTTTCAAACAAATTTCTTGTGTTTCTTCTGATTATAGAAACTGATGCATATCTGTTTTTGCCAACTTTTCCATTTTTATCTGCAAAAGCAAGGCCACTGCCATCTTTCATTTTAACAACATAACCATCTTGTTTGTCTGAAGAAATCACTTTAAACAAATCTGTATCTTCCAATTTTTTAATGTTTTCTGCCATTATTATATTCTCCTATATTGTAACACCATATTGTAACAAGCAAAATTATAACATAATTAAAAATATTGTCAATAAGGTCTTTTAAATTTATAATATTTAATATATAAATTATATTAATCACTATAAACAAGCACCGGTGTGTTGTCTATGTGATCGGTTGCCGTAAAATAATATGTTATACCATTTTTAACATACACTTTGTCCATATTAACAAGTTTGCCATGAAGATGCCCAAAAATAACTTTATCAACATGATATTCTTCAAAAAGTTTTGTAAACTCACTATCTTCTTTCATCATGTTATATGGTGGATAATGAATCATTGCAATAACATAATCTTCTGGCTGTCTTGTTTTTTGCATGTCATTTAAAGTAAGTTTAAGCCTTTCAACTTCTCTTTTATACAATTTTTCATCATCTTTATCAAGAGTTTTCCCATGTTCTGGCACAGTCCAACCCCTTGTTCCACAAATTAAAATATTCCCAATTCTTATGCTGTCATTTTGAATTGCTTGAATACTTTTTGGCAAAATATTTCTAACTTTTGAAATACTCTTCCACCAATACTCATGATTACCCTTAATCATAATTTTTTTGCCAGGAAGAATATCTATCCAATTTAAGTCAGAAACTGCTTCTTCAAGTTGCATTGCCCAGCTTATGTCTCCACCAAGCAAAACATAGTCATCTTTTGCAACCAAGCGTTTCCAATTTTCTGCAATTTTTTCGGTGTATCCTTCCCATGCACCACCAAAAACATCCATAGGTTTATCACAAGAAGTGCTCAAGTGCAAATCACTAATCGCCCAAATTTTCATTGGCACCTCCTTCAACAAATTGCATCATTCTTTCAAGAATTTGCTCTTTGCCAACCCTTGTTTCACTGCTGCAAACAAACACATTATTTATTCCAATTTTAAATGCTTTTGCAATTTCAATTTTACTCTTATTGATTTGTGATTTAGAAAGCTTATCAGCTTTTGTTGCCACAACAGTTGTTGCAATATTGCATCTAAAAAGATAATCAAACATTTGCAAATCTTTTATGGTTGGTTCATGACGAATATCCACAAGCAAAACAACCGATTTTAAATCTTTTGTTTTTTCAAAATAGCCTTCAATCATACTTTTCCAACGATTTTGTTCATCATGTGCTGCCTTTGCATAGCCGTATCCCGGCAAATCAACGAGCATAAAACTATTATTATTGTTGTTATTTTCAGCAACTGTAAATTTAAAAAAGTTCACAAGTCTTGTTCTTCCTGGGGTGCTGCTTGTTTTTGCAAGTTTTTTGTTGTTTGCAAGCATATTTATAAAACTTGATTTTCCAACATTACTTCTGCCAACAACTGCAATTTCTGGCAAAGAAAAACTTTCATATGCTGCTGCATCTGCTCTTGAAGATATAAACTTTGCTTCCTTAACATTTACCATATTTTTATTTTATCAAAACACAAAATAAAAATCAATAAAAATATTATAAATCATAAAAAATGGGATGCTATGTCTCACATAACACCCCGAAATATCTAACAAAAACGGCTTATGCTGTTTTCTTCTCTTCTTTTTTATTTTTCAAAATTGTTGTGTCAATTTTGTTATCTTTGCAGTCAATAACAATCTTATTAATGCTATCATCGTTTGGTGAATCATACATTATTGGAAGCATAACTTCTTCAATAATATTTCTAAGTCCCCTTGCCCCAGTTTTAAGTTCAATTGCCTTTTTTGCAAAGTAACTTATTGCTGCTTTACTAAATTCAAGTTTTATTCCATCGAGCAACAACATTTTTTTATACTGCTTAATAAGAGCATTTTTTGGCTCAGTTAAAATTTTGCAAAGAGCATCTTCATCAAGTTCTTTAAGAGCAACAATAATTGGCACTCTTCCAACAAATTCAGGAATTAAACCATATTTAATCAAGTGGTCTGGTTTAATATCACTGGAAATCTTTGGCTTTTCAAATAAATCAGTTCCAAATCCAAGACTTCTTTTTTTATTATCTTTTTTAATAATTTTATCAAGTCCAACAAAAGCTCCACCACAAATAAATAAAATGTTTGTTGTGTCAATTTTAATACACTCTTGTCCTGGATATTTTCTGCCACCTTGTGGAGGAACATTTGAAATTGTGCCTTCCATAATTTTTAAAAGTGATTGTTGCACACCTTCGCCAGAAACATCACGAGTTATTGAACTGTTTTCCATGCTTTTTCTTGCAATTTTGTCTATTTCATCAATATAAACAATACCACGTTGCGCACGAGCAATATCATAGTTAGCATTTTGAATTAAATTGAGCAAAATGTTTTCAACATCATCACCAACATAACCTGCTTCGGTTATTGTTGTTGCATCACTTGTTGCAAAAGGAACGTCCAAAATTTTTGCAAGAGTTTTTGCAAGAAGTGTTTTACCACTTCCTGTTGGACCAAGCATCAAAACATTGCTCTTTTCAAGTTCAACATCACCCGCATCTTTATCAGCATTTTCTGCCATATAGTTAATTCTTTTATAATGGTTATAAACGCTTACAGAAAGAACCTGTTTTGCTTTGTCTTGACCAATAATATAATTATCAAGTTTTGCCTTGATTTCTGCAGGTTTTGGAAGTTTTAATTTTTCAAACTTTTTAGATTTTCTTTCTTGTTCATCCAAAATTTCATCACAAATTTTAATACAATCTTCGCATATAAAAATTGAGCCATTTGGATTTTCTATAAATTGACCTACTTCTTCTCTTGTTCTGCCACAAAATGCACATACATCATTATTTTCAGCCATAAAATCTCCTATCTTTTTGTATAAATGTTATCAATTAATCCATATTTTTGTGCTTCTTCTGCAGAAAGAAAGTTATCTCTATCAGTATCTTTTTCAATTTGTTCAATAGATTGACCAGTTGCATCTGCAAGAATTTTGTTCATTTTCTTTTTTGTTTTCAAAATATGCTCAGCAGCAATTTTAATATCACTTGCCTGTCCTTCTGCTCCACCAATTGGTTGATGAATCATAACCTCTGCATTTGGAAGTGCTGATCTTTTGCCTTTTGTTCCACAAGCAAGAAGAACTGATGCCATGCTAGCAGCCATACCAACACAAACAGTGTGAACATCGCACTTAATATAGTTCATTGTGTCAAGAATAGCAAGACCTGACGTTATTTCTCCACCAGGGCTATTTATATACATCATTATATCCTTATCTGGGTCTTTTGATTCAAGATATATAAGTTGTGCAATAATGGTGTTTGCCATTGTGCTTTCAATTTCTCCAGAAACAAAAATTATTCTGTCTTCAAGAAGACGGCTATAAATATCATATGTTCTCTCACCACGATTTGTTTGTTCAACAACATATGGCATTGATATATTTTTTTCCATAATTATCTCCTTTTGATAAATTTAGCACACAAAATTTTTGTGTGCTTTCTTTTGTGTTTACTTAATATTATTGATTTCTTTAAGTCTGTTTATAACTTTTTCACTAACAATATTATTTTCGATTGTTGCCTTTTGGTTTGCGTTCATTGTCTTTTTAATTTCACTTGCCTTTTTGCCCATATGTTTTGCAATTTGTTCAATTTTTTCATCAATTTCTTCTTTAGTTGCAACAATTTTTTCAGCTTTAACAATTTCTTGAAGAACAAGACTTGTTTTTACTGCATTTTTAGCTTCTTCGTAACGAGTCTTGCGATATGCTTCTTCTGTTGTTTGCATATAGTTTAAGTAATCTTCAAAACGAAGTCCTTGATATGCAAGTCTTGAACGAATGTCATCAACAAAAGCGTCAAGTTGAGTGTTAACCATTGCTTCTGGAACATCAACTGTTGCGTTTGCAACAATTTTGTCAACAAGTTCATCTTCAATTCTGTGTTCTTCTTCGTGTTCTTTGCTGTGTTTAATATTTTTCTTGATGTCTTCTTTAAGTTCATCAAGAGTATTAAATTCACTTACATCACTTGCAAAAGCATCATCGATTGTTGGAAGATGTTTTTCACGAATTCCCAAAAGTTTAACATGGAATACTGCTGGTTTTCCTGCAAGTTCTTGTGCGTGGTATGCATCTGGGAACTTAACATTTAAGTCTTTTTCTTCACCAATCTTCATTCCAACCATTTGGTCTTCAAAACCATCAATAAATGTGTGTGAACCAAGCTCTAATTCTTGATTTTGTGCTGTACCACCAGCAAACACTTTGCCGTCAACACTGCCGCTATAATCAAGGTTAACAAGGTCTCCAAGTTTTGCAGCGCGCGAAGTTACTTCTTCATATCTTGCTTGTTTTGCTTGCATTGCTTCAAGATCTCTTTTAATTTCTGCTTCTGTAACTTTTATTGCTTTCTTTTCAACTTTAATATTTTTGTAGTCTCCAAGAGTAACTTCTGGAAGAACTGTTACTGTTGCAGTAAAAGTAACGCCCTTTTCTGTGAATTCTTTAATATCAATATCTGGATAAGAAACAGGGAAAATTTGTGGTTCCTTTTCTAGCATTTCAGAATATATTCTTGGACATGCATCGTTAAATGCATCTTCATAAAACATATATTCACCATATGTTTGTTCCAAAACTTTTCTTGGAACTTTTCCTTGACGGAAACCTTGCATTTTATATTTGCCCTTATTCTTTTGATAAGCTTTTTCAACTTCTGTTTCCCATTCTTCTGTTGTAAGATTGAATGTTACAACAATTTTACCATCTTTTTTTTCACCAACGGTGTATTTCATATATTTCTCCTTCTTGCCCTAAATTTATGACTAATATAGTCGTCGCAATTGCCAATATAGTAAACCAAAGGTGAAAATTTGTCAAGCAAACAATGACAATTATATTATTAATATAATTAAATAATTAAGCCATCATGACTTGCCCCATCTATTACTGAGTTTTTATTGGTTTTATTAGTTACTTTTGCCTTTTTTACTCTATTTGATTTTTTGCCAAAAAGTGGTTCATTTAAAACAGCATTTATCCATTTTTCACGAATCAGCACATATTCTTCTGCATCAATAAGTCCACTTATATGCATTTCTCTTAATTTTTGTAATTGATCACCAAGTTCAAAAATGCCATCAGAAAACAGTTTATCTGTTTTTTCAATTTGAATTTCTGTAATTTTATCTTGATTAATTGGATCTTTTTTTACTGAATCATCACATTGGATAATAGCAATTTCAGGTTCTTTTACATCTTCCTCTTCTACAATTTTTTGATTTTGAGCATCACAATCATCCACTTCATTTTTGTTATCAAGTTCATAATCAATAATTTGCCTTTTGATTTTTGAAAGTTGAACAATTTTTACAATCATAATAATCATACTTACAATTGAGAGCAAAAGCACCAAAAAATACCAAATTATAACTGCCCAAACATAGTTATAAGCAAGACCACTTCTGCTTGCCACAATTATTGCAAATACTGAAAATGCTATACACACAATATAAGCAATTATGCTGACTATAATAACACCTTTTCTTGTCTGCTGTTTAAACTCTTTGTATTTTACTGTCGGTAAATTTCGAATAAGTTTTATTTGTTTAAAAAGTGGCAACTGCTTAAAAAATATAACAGCCATACCAATTCCAAGACCAAGCATGATTATCGAAATGATAATAAGACCAACCATTCTGCCAGTGCCTGTGCCATAGATTGAATTTGAATATGTGTATAAACTTGTTGTGTTGATTCCTGCAAATGTGTTATTAGATAGAAACTTAAAACCTATAGAAACATAAAGCGAATATATTCCACCACCAAAAAGCACTCCACAAAGTGCCATTGTGCAAAAAATTAGCATAAAAGTTACCCATCTTATTGGTTTTGGCTTATCTATTTTTTCCATTTACATTTAGCATACTTAAAAAATACAAAAATATGCAAAGCACAGCAAAAAGCCCATTTTTGCTAGAAAAAACAAGGTGTTATGTCTCTCATAACACCCTACTATTTATCAAAAGCATCTTTAAATAAATCAACTTTTGCTTTTCTTAAAACCCCATTAATTATGTTTGCTCCACTTATTGGCATAAACCTTGAAAGTAAACTAAAAATATGTGCATCATAGCCAACAACTTTATATTTTTTTCTGCTCACTATTGCTTTAAAAATCTTTTTAGCAATAACATCACAAGGACTAACAAATTTTTGAATTTTCTTTTTATCCTTTTTTGTCATTTCAATGTTTCTAAATATGTTAGTGTCTGTGAATCCCGGCAATATGCAACCTATATACTTGTCTTTATACTCATGTTTTAAACTTTGCGTAAAAGCTTTAACTGCCGATTTGCTTGCTGAGTAATAATTTGTGCCTGCAACAGACAATAATGCATCACTGCTACAGATATTAACCACTCCACCTTTTTCGTCAATTACCGGCATTAAATGATACGCAGAATAAACAATGCTATAAAAATTTGTATCCATTATTTTTTTGCCATCTTCAATGGATACATCTAAAAATTTTGTAAACCCTGGCAATATTCCAGCATTATTTACCAAAAGTGTAATTTTAATGTTTTTTTCTGTTATATAATTTTTAAACTCAATCCAATTATCTTCTTTTGAAACGTCAAAAAGATTATATGAAAAATTCTCACTTTTATCTCCAAGTTCTTTTTTGAGAGCTTCCATTTTTTCTTGATTTCTAGCAATACCAATAACTTTTGCGTTGCATTTTTCAATAAATAACCGGGTAAGTTGTTTACCAATGCCCGAAGACGCACCAGTTATTACTATTGTTTTGCCATTAAGCCATTTTTTCATAAAAGTTCTTTTCCTTTAAGTTTGAGTGTTTTTGCTCTTGGATTTTTGCCAAGTGCAGGCATAAGAAGTTGTTTGCCACAAACAGCAACAACAAAGCCAGCCCCTGCTCTTAATTCAACATCTGTAACAGGAATTTCAAAATCTGTTGGTGCGCCAAAAAGCTTATCATCGCAAGAAAAACTGTATTGTGTTTTTGCAATAACAACAGGCAATTTGCCGTAGCCCAATTTTTCAAGTTCTTGAATTTTTTGCTCTGCTTTTTTAGAATATGAAACACTTTTTGCTCCATAAACATTTTTTGCAATAGTATCAATTTTGGCACTTATACCCAATTTTTCATTATACAAACTTTTACAGGTGCATTTTTTTGAACTTTCTTCAATAATAAGTGAAGCAAGTTCTTTTGCTCCTTTTGAGCCACTTTTGTAACCATCAAATTTGCAAGCTTTTATGCCTTGATTATTGCAATAATCAATAACATAATTAATTTCTGCATCACTATCGCCAAAATTATTTACTGCAACAACCAAATTTGCACCAAACAAATTTGTTAAGTTATCAATATGTTTTTGCAAATTTTTTAAACCACTGTTTAAATCACCATATCCATTTTCTTTAAGCGCAGCAATCGTTGCAATAAGCACCACTGCATCTGGATATTTTCCTAGTTTTGGGCACACAACATCAAAAAATTTTTCTGCACCAAGGTCTGCTCCAAAGCCAGCTTCGGTCACAACAAAATCAGCATAAGACAGTGCCATTTTTGTCGCAATAATGCTGCTTGCTCCATGCGCAATATTAGCAAATGGTCCACCATGCACAAACGCAAGATTATCTTCTTTTGTAAGCACTGCGTTTGAACTTATTGCATCAGACAAAAGTCCACAAACACTATCACTAATACCAAGATTATCAACTGTTATAAGCTTGCCATCAAGAGATTTTGCAATCACCATTTTCTTTACGTTTTCTTGCAATTCTTTAAAATTCTTAGACAAGCACAAAATTGCCATTATTTCTGTGGCAGAGGTAATTATAAAATGCTCTTTTCTTTTGTGGTCTTTATCTCCAATAACAATATCTCTAAGCGCCCTGTCATTCATATCAAGCGCACGAGAAATGTAAATTTCGTTAATGTCAATATTAAGTTCATTTCCTTGAAAAATATGGTTGTCTAAACAAGCACAAATCAAGTTGTTTGCAGATGTTATAGCGTGCATATCTCCAGAAAAATGCAAATCAATTTTTGATGATGGCACAAGTGCACATTTTCCACCACCAGTTGCTCCACCTTTTGCCCCAAAAACTGGGCCAAGGCTTGGCTCACGCAAGCTTAGAATTGTTGAATACTGTTTACTGAGAGCATCAGCAAGACCAATGCTTACTGTTGTTTTTCCGTTGCCACTTTTTGTTGGGCTCATTGCAGTAACCAAAATGAGTTTACCATGTTTTTTGCCATACTTTGTTTCATCAAGTTTATAAATTCCTTGTCCAACTTTGCAATAATTTGTGATATTAAATTCTTTCAACTTGTTTTCAACATCAACCATCAAATACCTCTCTTTCCCAGATTTTATGGGATACTATGTCACGTATAATATATATTTTTTACATAATATTTCACACAAAATTATACAATAATACAAAATTTTACGCAACAAAAAAGACACACCTTACCCGTGTGTCATATTTTCTACTTGTTTAATACAGATTGAAGATACTCTGCAATTTCCGGATCTTTACATTCTGCAAAAAAGTTGACTTTGAAAAATGGATAATCTATTGTTTGTTTCAAAAACTCTTGGTCAATATCTTTCAAAATATCAATCATCTTTTTGTGAGATACTTTTTTGACAGAATCTAATATAAGTTTATTTTCGTTTTCAACGCCAGCTCTTTCTGTTGGATAACCAACTCCACCATGTGTGCAAAGGAGCTTGTCAAAAATATACTCAAGGTTAAGTTCACCACCCCAACCAAATCCTTTTGCATAAGGAATACTAACCGCATTGCCATTGTTGATTGCTCTAAACATATAGGCATCACTTGGGTCTGTTATATGTCCACAAAGCACATTTGGAAAGCTGTTTGCTGCCAGCATTGCACCTTCGCCTGTTCCACAGCCAGTAACAACAAAATCTGCTGCACCACTATTAAGAAGTATTGCAGTGAGTAGACCTGCTTGAACATATGTTAATTTGTGATTATCATCTGCTCTAAACATTCCATAGTTTATAACAATATCATCATAATCGTTTGCAACTTTGCTTAAAGTTGTGTAGATAAGTTCGTTTTTATCTGCTTGACTATTTTCATTAATAAGTGCAATTCTCATTTTTATCTCCTAATTACCAAAATGATATCACAAAATTTAAAATGAAAGCAAGAAAATTAAGGTTTATTATTTACAAAAGTGTCAACACAATAGCTAATAACTAAAAAAACATGCTAGCAAGCATGTTTTTTAATTGTATAAAATTTGAATAAGTCTGTCTAAGTACATAAGAATTGCAAAATCATTTTCTTGCCACACTCTTTCAACTTTTCCCTCAAGTAGCACCAAATGCCCAACATCTTGAACTTTTGATGCAATGAATGTTAGCATATGAAAATCTTCATATAATTTTTTTAGGTTTTTATCTTCTTGTCTCAAAATTGTTATATTTTTTGGGACATATATTTCATCATCTTCAAACTTATTATAAATAAAGTCAAAATCTTCAACTTTTAAATTTCTTGAATTTATTGAAGTGTTTGTTATGCACTCACCGTCGTTCTTGATATATATTGCTTGTGAAAAATTGAGAATGTTTGTTAAATAGTCAAGAGCATTTCTTACGACTTCATCTTTTGTAAGATGAACCACGTTTTCAAAAATTCTGTTTAAACTATTAAAAATCACGTGAACTGAAGATGTTTCTTTTTTGTGAACGTCAATATCTTTATGTTTTTCTTCAACATACACAATAAAGCAATTTCTTCCCTTAGATTTTCCACGATACAAGGTTTTATCGGCATCGGCAAAAAGTTCTGTATAGTTCTTTGCATCTTTTGGATATGAAGCACAGCCAATTGTTGATGTTAACCAGTGCTCAATATTATGATATTTAAATCTCTTTCTCACAACTGTATGTTCATTATACATATCGGCAATAATTTTATGCACATTATCATAGCTTGTGTCTCCAAAATACAAAAACACAAATTCATCTCCACCGTATCTACCAACAAGACCATTATGTGTTTTAAAATATGCAGCAAGGTTTTCAGCCATATCTGTTAAGCATTTATCACCAAAATCGTGGCCATAGTTATCATTAACAAGCTTAAAATTGTCAATATCAATAATTCCCATAGCAAATGGCACTTTGTTTTCTATAAGGTGTTTTGTAAACCCTAAAATATAACCACGCGAAAGAACTCCTGTTAAAGAGTCTAAGGCGTGGTTAAGTTCTATATTATTAAAATAATCAAATTTTTCTAAGTCTTTAACTGTATACATATCAAGTATCCTTAAAGATATTCGGTATTTTGTCGTTTGTTTAGTTAAGAGATAAAAAGAATATCCATAATTTAATTTTACATAAAAATACAGATTAAAGTCAAGTGTAGGAAATCAATTTTACAATTTTTATTTTACTCAAAATAAAACATATCTTCAAATTTTACGTCTAGTGCAATGCAAAGCAAATAAGCCAGGCGCGCAGTTGGACTAAATGTGCCCTTTTCTATTGCAATTATTGTTTGGCGCGTGGTTGAAACCATGTCGGCAAGCTTTTGTTGAGACAAATTTTTCTTTTCTCGCAAAGCTTTTAAATTATTTTTAAAAACAAGTTCTTTCATTATAGCCAAATTCCTGTAACACACAAAATATATCTAATAAAGAAAAATATTGCAGCCAAGCCATTTAAAACAGATCCAATCAATACCTGCCATGGACGTTTTGCCAAAAAGTATTGAAGTGCATAAAACACAGTTGGCCACAAAAGGCAAAGACTTGCTATTGCAAACACTGCAGAAAAATGTCCAAGCACCCCTTCAGCTATAATAAATGCAATAGCAAATACGCATATAACAATTGTGGCAATCACGGCGCTCCTGCTTATCTTTTGTTTTTCCATTTCACCAACAACGGCTTTTTTATTTTGAGTTTTTTCCAAAATTTCTTCTCTTTTCATAACAACCTCCTTGTGTAAAGTTTTATTTACATACTTAATATATCACCATAGAAAATATATGTCAAGTTTTATTTACATATTTTTTAAAAATTTTTATAAAAAAATTGAAAATATAATTCTGCTGTGATATAATCTCTCTTGTATTGGGGTGTCGCCAAGCGGTAAGGCATTAGATTCTGACTCTAACATTCGAGGGTTCAAATCCTTCCACCCCAGCCAAAAAATGCCTGTGCATATTTGCACGGGCATTTTTTTTGTGGAAAATTTGGACACCGAGAATGTTTGTTTGCGAGATATTATAATTTTTACAAGCATGAAATTTTTGCGGAAAAATATAAACAACAATTTTGTTCAAAATTTGGAATTTTTACGCAGCAAATAGGTTCTTTGGCAACGAATTTTGCGTGCAAAGGTTCTATTTGCAAAATAAAAAACCAAAGGTTGACAAAAGTGTGGTAAGTTGGTGCGTTTGCTGGCAAACGCAACCTATAATTGTTCAAATCCTTCCACCCCAGCCACAAAAAAACAGAAAACCAAAATAGTTTTCTGTTTTTTATTATTTTATGAATCAAAGTGAATGCCTTCAAAGTCAACATCAAGGTCGCCCTTGTCTTTGCCTGCAAGACGG
>CAMOCH010000013.1 GCA_946610655.1 uncultured Clostridia bacterium | reverse complement strand
AAGTTTTGCCAAAATGGTGGTTTTTGATGCACATCATATTTCATTTTTTCCATATACTTTCTCCGTATATAAAAATTATACAAAAAATGATTTCACCTTAGCAAGCAATTTATTTAAAGAGTCTATATCAATTACACAAACAATACATTCTCTTTGTTTATCTAAAATTTACTGACTTTACAGTTTAACAAAACTTAATCAAACAACAACCCTATCTTTTTTGTTTTGCATATTGACAATGATAGTGAATATGATATAATGATTTTACGAGGTAAACGCTATGGATAAAAAATTTGATTTATTTACAACTGATGATGTTAAAGAATTTTTGAAAGAATATAAAATCAATGTGCGTGAGAACAATTGCTATAAAGTCAATTTTGTTCAAAATCTTAACGGACTTAAATATAATTATTTTATTAAAGTTGATGCAGAAGACCCTAGAATAGGTAAAGAATCAGAACTTGCTGCATATATTGATAACACACATTTTTCACTTAATGTAATTAAATATGAATATGATTGCTATGGAAAAGACCCAAAACTTATGCCACTAGGCGCATCAAACTACAAATGGGTTGAATTTATATTAAACAAATATCCTGACAGAGCTGAGATTTTGGGAAGAATTATTGAACAAGAAAAAAATGAAGTATTAAAAAATATTGATAAAGAAATTAATACATATTACAACAAAGAACAAATATCAAAAGTTATGAAAAGAAATGCTGAAAAAGATTATACAAATCTTATTAACTTGGTTGATGAAACACTAAATAACCAAAATGCAAAATAAAAAAGCGAACCAATTTATGGTTCGTTTTTTTATGCTCATTATTCCATTTGAACAGCTTTATACTCATTTATAACTTCTGGATATTCAAGTGTTTCACCATGTTTTTTTGTGTAATAATGAGAATCTATTCTCTTTATAATTTCATCAACACCAATTTCTTTATAAGTTTGGTCTGAAACCGAAATTTCATAAATTTTCAGTTGTTTATCTAAGTCTTTAATTTTTGAATTTTTATAATATAGCAAGCATTTTAATTCACTTGTTGCCTTTTCTTTAACAATTTTAAAATAAATGTTATCTTTTTCACTATCATCTTTATTATATGTGCGTTCATCTTGAGTAAACAATAAATCAGATAACACAATCAAATTATTAAATCCAAATAATTCATTATCGGCAATATCAATACTTCTTAAAAACAAATCTACCCTATCTTTAAGTGGATATTCATTTTGTTTTCCATTAAATTTTGCTGCAACTTTTTTTAAGTATTCTTCTTGATTAGACATTTCAACTGGATTTTCTGCAATAACTTCATGAAGAGTTTCATCAAAGAACTTTTCAATTCTTTTATCATGCATTTTCCACCCCGTAGGCACCTTATCTGAATATTTTAAAGCAGTTAAATCATTATCTTTAATTCTTCCTTTTGTGCCATCAAAATCAGACCAAAAACTTGCAATTTGCGCTTGAGCTGTAAAATGTTCATCAACAAATTTGCCATCATCAGTAAAGCGATATCCATAATCACTAATTTCATCACGCAAATCAGCTTTATAGTATAATTTCATGAGTATTGCATTAAAAACATAGCAAACAACATCTTTGTTGTTTATGCCATCAATATTTTTTATGTTTGATGGGTCTCTAAAATAATCAATTGCTTCTTGTTTACCAACAAAATAATCCATGGAATATTTTAAAGTTCTACACAATTTAACATAAATATATATTGCTTTTTTTATTCCATAGTATCCTTTTGGAATACTTCCCAAAACAATCTTTTCTAATTCTGGATTAACCTCAAAATCAACATACATAATTTGTTTCCTCTTTTGATATAGCAATTATATAACATATCTATCAATTTGTAAATACCCTAGTGCCCATAATAACAAATTCTAGACTTTGAAAGTGGCAAATATTTTCTTAAACTTGTTTTCATAACAGAAAAATCTCCTGTTGGCAAATCTGTTCTTCCATAAGAATTTTTAAACAAGAAATCTCCAGTGAAAAGCGCTTTATCTATTTCAATCAGCACACTATCGTTTGTGTGACCAAATGCATAATAAATATTACACATAACGCCACCAATATCATTTTGCCCTTCGCTTAAAAATTCAACATTTTTCTTATCTATTTTGCACTCAAAAATCATGCCAAAAAATCTGCTTGCATTTTGTCTGCTATTTGTTAATTTTTCAAATGCTTTTTCATGCATAAAAACTTTGCAACCATAATGCTTTTGAACTTGCTCCAATGTGAAAAAATGGTCAAAATGACCATGAGTTATAACAATTGCATCAAGTTTGTCAGTGAGTTTTTTCAAATCTGAAAGCACACAAGAACAATCTATCAAAATTGTTTTATCGCCTTTTTTAACCAAATAATTGCAAGAAAAATTTGTGTTTATTTTTGTTATTTCCATAATAAAAAGTAAAACACGTTTGTGTTTTACTCATTCTCCTTTAATTTTTGTTTTTCAGACTTACTTTCTTCATAATTTTTTATAATTTTATTCAAAATCAAGCCTCCAACAAAATATACAAATGTTGCAATAACAATGCCTTCTGCAGCAGCAACTAAAACATCTGTTGTGTAGTGTGCCAAAAGGAACACTCTACTGAATGAAATAAGCAGTGCTGGTATCCATGCCCACAAACCTTTTTTCTTAAAATATAACGTGATAAACACTGCTGCATTAATTGCAATCTGAGTATGTCCACTTGGCATGCTATAATCTGTTGGAACTTTTAAATTAATTGAATTCATAAAATCTACAAAAGATTCATCAAGAGTCCAAGGTCTTGGTCTTGCAATTAACGGCTTTAATATAAACGTATTCAAAACAATACCAATTCCAAGGCTTACAAGAAGCAAAAAACCACCTTTTCTTGTTTTCTTAAAGCATAATAATATTACCGCAAGTGCAATCCAAATAATACCCTTTTCTCCAAGGTATGAAATATATTTAAAAAGATTATTAACAAAATTTGAACCATGCAAATTTTGATTTATCCACTGAAGTATATTTAAATCCATTTGTCACCTACAAACTAATAATATTATTAGGATTTTCCATTTTAATTATGCCCACAAAATTATTGTTTTTTAGTTTCTCACAGAAATTTTTATAGTTCTTTGGTTCACAAAAAGCAGAAATTTCGCAGTTTTTTGCAATTAATTGTTGTTTTAGTTTGAAAATTTGGTAAATATCTGCATTTTTTGGATAAATAAGCGCATATTTGTTGCTTTTTACTGTTTTATTAGATTCTTTCAAAAGCATAACAACTGGGTCAAGACCAATGCTGTATCCAACTGCAGGTACATTTGTTCCCACAAATTTTTCAAGCATTTTGTCATATCTTCCACCACCACCAATGGCACGATTAAATCCACCATCAACAACATAGCACTCAAAAACTGTTCCTGTGTAGTATCCTTGTCCACGAACAACAGTTATATCAAATTCAACTTTTGCATTTGTTAAATCACTAACAACTTTTTGAAGAGTCATCAAATTGTTTGCAATTTCTTCAGAAACACCAAATTTAACAAGTTTATCTGGAGTAACAGTTTTAACTTCTTCGATAATGTTCAAAAGTTTTGCAGACATTTTTTCAATGCCACTCACTTGAGCAAATTTTTGATTGATTTCCTCAATTACATTTTGCGCACCAATCTTATCAAGTTTATCCAAACTTATACAAACATCATTAACAACGTTAGCATCAAATCCAACACCTGTTATAATCTCAGAAAGTGCTCTTCTATCATTAATTTTAAGAACAATATTATTAAGACCAATTTCTTTATAAGCAGAAATTCCTGCAATCAAAATTTCAATTTCGGCATTAATGCTTGCATCACCCCAAATATCAATATCACATTGTGTAAATTGACGGTTTCTGCCTCTCTGTGGTTTTTCTGCTCTAAAACTTTCATCAATTTGAATAGCCTTAAAAGGAGTAACCAATTTTTCACGATTGCCAGCATAAAGACGAGCAAGTGGAACAGTTAAATCATATCTAAGACCTTCTTCAACAATGTCAGATTCTTTCAAATTTGGTTTTGATAAATCAAGTTTTTCTCCACGCTTGATTGTTTTAAACATAAGTTTTTGGTTATCACCACTATCTCCATTTGTTAAAAGTTCCAAATTTTCCAATATTGGTGTTTTAACCTGCAAAAATCCATGGACTTTAAAAGTTCCAAGAATTTTGTTTATTGCATCTTGTCTAATTTCCATATCAGCAGGCAAATAATCAACCGTACCTTTAATAGGATTTGTATTTATTTTCATATTATTTCTCCAAAAAATTTTGTATTAGTTTTTTTGCTTCACTCACATAATCTGAGTTTCCATCAAGCCAAATTACATTATCTTTTTTAAACCAAGTATCTTGTCTTTTGGCAAAATGACGTTCTTCTTTTAAAAGTTCTTCACGAAATTTATCATAACTTTCAAATTTACCAAGAATATAATCACTGGCAAATTTAACTTCCAAGCCCATTCTATCAAAAAATTCTTTTTTTGTGCCAGATTTCAAAAGATTTTCAACTTCCTTTATAATATGTGGAAGTCTTTGGTCCAATCTCTTTTCTATTCTATCATAAATTTGTTCCCTTGTCCACTTAATGCCAATTTGTAAAACATCATATCTCGGACAATTTGGAAGTTCTTCTTTATCCCCAAACTTTGCTTTTTCAATCATTCGAACCAAATGCCTACTACTCTTTTGTGCATCAACATTATCTATTCCATATTCATGCAAAATCTCAAGCAATTTCTCTCTAGAATAAGATAAAAGTTCTTTTCTATAATTTTCATCACTTTTTGCATTTGATAAATTATATCCCAGAACAACACTTCGTGCATAAAGCCCTGTGCCTCCAACTAAAATAGGAAGTTTGTTTCTTTTTGCTATATCATCAATAGCTTTATATGCATCTTTTTGAAAATCGGCAAGTGAATATAAATCACCTGTGTTCAAAATGTTAATAAGATGATGTGGAACACGTTCTAATTCTTCAGTAGATTCCTTCCCTGTTGAATAATCCATTCCACGATATATTTGTCTGCTATCTGCAGAAACAATTTCTCCATCAAAAAATTGAGCAAGCTCCAAAGCGAGCCCACTTTTGCCAGAACTAGTTTGACCAACAATACTAACAAGTTTTACCATTCTATATCACGCCCATTAATTTTAACATCATCATAATAGTCAAAATATCTGTTGTCTATCTTTTTTACTTTCTTCTTTTTCTTTACATTTTTTGATGTCTTTTTGTTTTCCATAGATTAATATTAACACAAATTAATAAAAAATTAAAGGCATTTATTAAAATTAATTTAATAAATACCCAAAACTTTTCATTCAAAAATATTCATAAAAAAAATGCAAAACCAAATAAATTATATGCAAATTTTAGTTGAAATCAGCTATTTTATTTAAAATCACCAGCGTTTCAACATTTGCTGTTTGAGGAAACATGTCATAAGGAGTTACACAAACAATTTCATAATTGTTCAAATAATTTAAATCTCTTGCAAGTGTTGCCGGATTACATGAAACATAAATTATTTTGTTTGCACCACTATTATTAACGGTTTGAGCAACATTTTTATCACAGCCTTTTCTTGGTGGATCCAAAACAATAACATTTGCATTAGATTTATTCACAATTTCAGGCACAGCAACGGCACAATCAGCACACAAGTTTTCAAGATTTCTCAAATTGTTATTTCTCTTTAGCATATTGGCATCATCAACGGCCTCTTTAACAATCTCAATCCCATAAACTTTTTGACATTTTTTTGCCATCATTGCAGACAAAACACCTGCGCCACTATAGGCATCAATAACTATATCATCTTTTTGAATATTATTTAAAATTGCATCATAAAGCTTAGTTTTAATTTCATTATTAACTTGCATAAAACTATGAGAATTGATAGTATAGTTAATACCATTTTCACAAATTGACAATTTGTTTTCACCATAAACAACATAGTCTTTATCACCAATAATAACATTGTTGTTTTTAGTATTTATGTTGTTTATTAAACCAACAATATTGTAATTTTTGGATAATTTTTCATATAATTTATCAAATTTTTGCATTTTTTTGGTAGAAACAACAACAAACAGTAAATCATTGTTATAAATTCTTGCAATAATATGTCTTACACCTTGTTTTTCTGATTCATTATACACTTCAACATTATATTCATTAGCCCAATCAACGAATGCATCAATGGCGTTTTTGCAATCAGTTTGAATGGCACAATCATCAATTTTTATAAAATCATGACTGTTAATTCTATACATTCCCACACAAATTTTGCCATCTATTTTTTGAACCGGAAAAGCAAACTTGTTGCGATAATTATACACATTAACACTAGGAACACAATTTTCAACATTAGCATCATTCGAATAATATTTGTTCATACAGTTTTGCACAAAATTTCTTTTGTAATCAAGTTGCAACAAGTAATTCATATGTTGAAGTTGGCAGCCACCACATTTTTTAAAATATGGACATTTTGGTTCAACTCTATTTTTACTGCTTTTTATAATATTTAAAACTTTTCCTATAGCAAAAGTTGATTTAACAAGTATAATAACAATTTCAACTTCTTCACCCACAATAGCAAAAGGAACAAACACCGTGAAGCCATCAATTTTTGCAATTCCTTCACCATTTGAGCCAAAATCTTCTATTTTTACAATGTATTTTTGATTTTTTTGCACATTTATTTGATTTTTATTGAACATTTTTTGTAATTACCACCATTATACTGCAGTTTAGCCTTAAAAATAACTTTTAGCATCATTATATGTGTCATTATATCATATTATTTGTCATATTGTAAACAACTTGACCACATATATTATTTATTGTATAATTTAACCATGCTATGTAATATTTGTCCACGAGGTTGCAACATAAACAGAGAAACAAACGTTGGTTACTGTGGAATTAATGACAAAATTGAAATAAGTAAAGTTATGCTACACTACGGAGAAGAACCTTTTTTAACAAAAGATAACAAACCTAGTGGTGCAATTTTTTTTGCTGGTTGCAATTTAAAATGTGTGTATTGCCAAAATTACGAAATAAGCAATAGTCGTGGAAAACAAATCTCTGTTGAAACATTAGTAAGTTTATATAAACAACTGGAAGACGCCGGAGCAAGCAACATAGACTTGGTTACTCCAACCCACTTTTCTAATTTAATTATCGAAAGTCTTAAAATATATAAACCAAAAATACCTGTAATTTTTAATTGTGGTGGATACGAAAGCATAGAAACAATCAAAAATTTATTAAATTATGTAGATGTATTTTTGTTTGACTTTAAATATTTTGATGATAAATATGCCATAAAATATTCAAAAGCTCCCAACTATTTTGAAATAGCAAGCAAAGCAATAACTCTTGCAACAAAAGCCAAACCAAACATATTTAGTGATGGACAGATGATACAAGGAGTTGTTATTAGACACTTATGTATTCCTACTCTTACCGAAGACAGTAAACATGTGCTTGAATATATTGCAAACAATTTTGGAAAAGATACTTACATAAGTTTAATGAGTCAGTTTACACCAACGGTTAACACAAACAACTTCCCTGAAATTAATAGAAAACTAAAACCAATAGAGTATAAAGTTGTTTTAAACTACGCAATTAAACTTGGGCTCAATCATGTTCTAATTCAAGATTTATCAAGTTCAGGAGAAGAAATGATTCCTGATTTTAAACATGACAATCATATTTTTAAATATTAAATTAATTGCAAAACATGTTAAGTTTATGATATAAATATAATAATTAGTGAGGTTTTTATGAGAATTTTTATCTGTGGTGGTGTTAATAAAAAAATGAAAAAAGAATACATTCAAGGTATTCACGAGTTTGCCGAAGCAATACTTGAAAGAAACCACTCTATTATTTGTGTTGGTTCAACAACTGGAGCAATTGGAGAAGTTTTTAATGTGTACGATAAAAACAACGGAAAAGTAAAGATTCTTATTCCTGCTTGCTACTATAATGAAGCCGAAGCAATCGAATCTAAGCACCCTTCTATTATCGTTAACAACTTATACATATTTCAACAAATTGCTTTAACAAATAGTGATATTATTGTTGTTTTGCCTGGTGGAAACGGAACACTTGCAGAACTTCATATGTTAACAGACAATATTAAAGCTGGTTATCACAAAAACAAAGTTATTGTATATAACATAAATGGCTATTACGACCATGTTATTGAAACCCTAAACTTTATGATTAATTCTGGAACAATGGAAAAATCTCAGCTTGATGAGTTCGTGTTTGTTAAAAATGCACAAGAAGCAGTTAAAGCAATAGACAAATATACAAAGTAGAATTTATTCTACTTTTTTATTTTAATTTTTTTAGCACAATCAATAATTATTGACAAACTTTTAATTATGGCTATAATTAAATGTACTATATTTTTTGGAGGTCACTTGTGGCATTTTGTACTTATTCTTCATCTATCAACGATTCTGGCTACACAATGGTTGAAAATAGCTTCATCAATGAATTTTTGCCACAAGCACCAGCCGAATATGTTAAAGTTTATTTATATGGATTAAGTCTTTGCTCAAATCCAAATCAAGATTACAATTCAGCAGATAGTGCTGCTGCTTTTTTGAACATGTCAGAAGATGAAATTATTGAAGCTTTTGAGTATTTTCAAAGTTTTGGGATTGTTCAAATATTATCTACAAAGCCATTAGAAATAAAATTTTTGTCTGTCAAACAGCACTCTGGTTCTTCTAAAATTAGAGTCAAAGGCAAATATGCCGAATTTAATAAACAAGTGCAAAACATTATCACCGGAAGGATGATTCAACCTATTGAATATAATGAATACTACAATTTGATTGAATCTTTACATTTTGAACCAGATGCCCTTGTTATGATCATAAAATACTGCACAACAATCAAAAACGATAAGGTTAGTTATCCATATATTTTGGCAGTTGCAAAAAGTTTTGCAGAAGATAACGCAAAAAACACTGCCGCTGTTGAAAAGAAATTCTTGGAACAAGAAAAAAATAGTGCTGAAATCAAACAAATCATGGATGCTCTTGGAGTTAAACGCGCACCAGATATTGATGAAAGAAATTGCTACCAAAAATGGATAAGCAATTTTGGTTTTTCTCATGGTGTAGTTTTGCAAGTTGCAAAAGATGTTAAAACCGGCGGCATTCACAAACTAGATTCAATTTTAACAAAATACTACGAACAAAAATTGTTTACAATTAAGGAAATTACCGAATATAGCGCAAACAGAGAAAAAATGTTTGATACAGCAAAAAATATCTCTAGAAACCTTGGATTATATTATCAAAATCTTGAAAATGTTGTTGAAACATACATTAGTGATTGGTTCAACAAAGGCTACACCGAAGAAACACTTAACCAAATTTCAAATTATTGCTTTAAACATAGCTACAGAAGTTTGGAGTCAATGAGTGATGTTGTTAACAAATTTTATAAACTTGGCTTAGTTAATAGTGATTCTATCAACCAATACATGCAAGACATTGTTTACACAGACCAAAAAATTAAAGAAATTATCGACACTTGTGGGCTCCTTAGAAGTGTTAATTCTTCTGATCGTGAATTTTATAAAACATGGACAACAAACTGGGGCTTTGCTCACGAAATAATTTTACTAGTTGCGCAAAAAGCTGTTGGTAAAAATGGACCAATTAGTTACATCAATAAAATTTTATCTACCCTGTTTTATCAAAATAAAAAATCTAAACAAGAAGTTACTGATTACTTGTCAACTTATAATTCTAGCACTGAAAATCAATCATATGAGCATCATGAATATACAAAAGATGAATTAAATGCATTATTTGATAGTCTTGATGATATCGAGGTGTAAGATGAAAAAATCAGAAATAATAGCATATTTAAATGGTATTTTTGCAGAAAAACAAGCTCGAGCAAGCGCAAAAGCTGAAACAAATATCCAAAAACTGCAAAAAGATAAAAATTTTGTCAAAACCGATAGAAATATAAGAATTTTAACAGCTGATATTGGAAAGAAAAAAGCTTTTAATGAAGACAAAAAAACAATTCAAAATTTAAGTAAAGTTTTAGACAATTATAAACAAGAGCATGCTAATATTCTTAAAAAATATGGCATGACCGAAAAAGATATAACTCCACAATATGAGTGTAAAAAATGCTCAGACACCGGAAGAGTTCACGGCAAACCTTGCGACTGTTATAAAAAAGAATATTACAAACTTTTACTTATAAATTCAAACATAAGCACAACTCTTGCAAGTTTTGATTTATTTGATGAAAAATTATTGACCAACCAAAATCAAAAAGAAACATTAATTAAATGTAAAAATTTTCTTAACAGTTATGTTAGTAAATATCCTAATATTGACAAACACACAATTATGTTATCTGGCAAAACTGGCGTTGGAAAAACATTTTTGGCACAATGCACTGCAAATGAATTTATTAAAAAAGGAATTTTAACATTATTCATCTCAGCTTTTAACATGAATAATAATTTTCTTAAATACCACACTACTTTTACTGAAGACAAACAATCATATTATGAAATGGTATATGAACCAGACGTTTTAATTATTGATGACCTTGGCACCGAGCCACTGCTTAAAAACGTTACAACAAATTATTTATGTTCTCTGCTAAATGACAGATATGATGCAAAAAAAATTACAATAATTACAACAAACTTTGGGCCAAGTGAAATCTCAGCAAAATATGGTGAAAGAATATTCAGTAGATTATTTAATAAAGCTGACAGTTTGCTCATTAAAATTGATGGCGACGACTTAAGAATTAAACAAAAAAAATAGAGGAAATTTCCTCTATTTTTTATTCCTTTTTGTTCTTTTTATGAGATTTTAAATTGCCCCAAAGCACAACACCAATTTGAAGTGGAATACCAATAAAAAATATCATCCAAATATTATATTTATATAGCTGTGCATACAAACATGCAAGTAAACTCCATATTAGTATGGATACGAACACAAGTGTCCAAATTTTTTTGCCCCAAATACTGTTGAAAATTATTGCTATTATCATTGATGCAGGAACTGACCAAGCATATATTTGCCACAAGTTTAGTCCAAAAATAATTTGCCCTTGAACATAAACTAAAACAGCGATAAGCCATACAGCCAAAACACTCAATAGTGTTATTGTAACTTTGTTTCCAATACGTTTAAACTTTTTGTTAAATATATGCTCTTTTGGCTCATAAGTTTCAAAAAGCTCAGAAAGCTCAATTCCGTATAATTCGCTCAATTGATTTAATGTTTCAATATCAGGAAGAACCTCTCCTTTTTCCCATCTGCTGATAGCTTTATTGCTATAATTTAGTTTTTCAGCAAGTTCAAGTTGAGTCCACTTTTTTTCTTTTCTAAGTTTCACCAAATTTTCTGAAACAACTTCTCTTATATTTTCCATAGCCATATAATAGCATAAACCACAGGAAAAATCAAGGGTTTTAAAGTCAATTCTCGCTGGGCGAGAATCTAAAAAATAATTCTACTTTGAAAAACCACATGTTGAGAATAATTGACGGGAATTTGACTTGCATGTTTGAATATAAATAATGTATAGTCAAGTTGCATATGAAAAAAGAAAAAATTGAAGATAAAAAAGTATTTTATTACACAGACCCACTTCATGATGAATTTTCGGGGATAAAGAAAAATACAATAACTGTTGATAAAAACTATAAATACATATCAAAAAATCCATTTTGGAATTTAACAAGTTTTTTGATATATAGAGTTTTTGTTACCCCTTTTGTGCTTGCCCATTGCGCAAGAAAATTCAAATATAAAATTGAAAATAAAAAAGTTTTAAAATTACATTCACATGAAGGCTATTTTGTTTACTCAAATCATACATTAATGGGTGGAGATGCATTCTTTCCAAGCATTGTAACATTTCCAAAAAAGCCATACTTGATTGTTCATGCTGACAACGTTAGCTCTAAAGGAACAAAAAACTTAGTAATGATGCTTGGAGCAATTCCAATTCCAACAAAATTAAATGGAATGCCTAAATTTAAAGAGGCAATTGAAAAACGTTGGGTTCAGGGTCACCCAATCTACATATATCCAGAAGCTCATTTGTGGCCATACTACACAGGAATAAGACCATTTGAATCAACAAGTTTTAAATACCCTGCTGAATTAAATTCACCTGTTTATGCATCAACCACAACATTTCAAAAACCAAAACGTGGAAAAAATCCAAAAGTAACAATATATATTGATGGGCCATTTTATCCAGACAAAGCATTGTCTGTTAAAGAAAACCAACAAAAACTAAGAGACCAAGTTTATAACGCCATGATTGAAAGAAGTAAAAATAGTACTTATGAGGTGATAAAATATGAACGAAGAGAAAATTAGTCTACTGCTTGCCGGAAACGATTATGCTTTTGACGGAATTGTAACATCTCTGCTTTCTATAACAAAACACTGCTCGAAAGCTCTTGATGTATATGTATTTACTATGGATTTATCAAACAAAAATCCAAAATGGAAACCTCTTAATGAAAAACATAGTGAAGTTTTTAATGACATACTTCATAAAGCAAACAAAGATAGCAAACTTATTTTGGTTGATATGACAAAACAATATTTAGAACTGCTTGATGGAAACGTTAACGAGAAAAATTCATATACCCCATTTGCCTTGCTTAGATTATTGTCAGACAAAGCCCCACTTCCAGACAAAGTGTTATATCTCGACACAGACACAATTGCTATGGATGATATAACCAGTTTGTGGAATCAAGATGTTGATGGTTATCATTTTGGAGCAGTGCTTGACCATTATGGAAAAGTGTTCATCAGTCCAAAATACATTAACTCTGGCGTGGTTTTGATGAATTTAAAAGAGATGAAAAAAGATGATGCTCTTGGAAAATGCAGACATCTTTTGCACGTAAAGAAAATGAAATTTCATGACCAAACAGCACTCAACAAAGTTAGTTTTGGACGCATTAAATACTTACCAAGAAAATTTAATGACCAAAAGAAATTGCACAAAGACACTGTAATACGTCATTTTGCAAAAACAATAATATGGGTTCCATATTTTCACACAAGAAACATTAAGCCATGGAATATTCATATGATGCGCAAATACAACATCCATTATATTGATGATATTTTAGATGAATATATGAAAATTAAAGCCAATTTTGCACAAAATCAGCAAAATTAAGCACAAAGATAAGTAAATAACATTAATTTATTGCAAATTTAATAATATTAAAACAAAAACAGGAGAAATTTTATGACAAAAGACCAAATTATACCAATATTTTTCGCAACAGATGACAGATATGTTCCATATCTTGGTGTTGCAATCAAATCAATAACAGAAAACTGCCACCCTATGTTTAAATATCAAGTGCATGTTTTAAACACTGGACTTAACAAACAAAACATGGATAAAATTAAAACCCTTGAAACAGATTTTTTGAAAATTGAATTTAATGATATTTCTAACAAAATTGCTGCAATTAAAGCAACACTTGATGAAAACTTAAGAGATTACTATAGTGATGCAATATTCTACAGAATTTTCATTCCTAGCATGTTCCCACAGTATGACAGAGCAATATATCTTGATTGCGACATTGTTGTTATTGGAGATATTTCAAGAATGTTCTTTACCGACATAAAGGGAAACTACTTAGCATCTGTATTAGACGAAGTTGCACCAAGCAATCCAGTACTTGTTAAATATGTTGAAAAGGCAGTTGGTGTTCCTATTAATCAATACTTCTGCTCTGGCGTTATTCTTTTTGATTTGCTTGCCATGAGAGAACACCAAATTGAACATAAATTTATTGGACTTCTTAACAAATATAACTTTGACACAATCGCTCCAGACCAAGATTATTTGAACGTTATTTGCAAAAATAAAGTTTACTACTTGCATCAGGGTTGGGATCGTCAAGCAAACAAAAGAAAATATAATGATGACATATATATTGTTCACTATAACATGTTCCGTAAACCTTGGCTTTATAAAAAAGTGCCTTACGAAAGTTATTTCTGGCAATATGCAGCCATGACTCCATTTTATAATGATATATTAAAAACAAGAGATAGCTTTACCAAAGAACAAAAAGCAGCTAACATTAAAGGCGCAAGAAAAATGATATACAGCTGCTCAATGATGCTTCAAAATCCAATAACTTTTAAATCAATTTTAGATAAAATGTCAATTGAGGAGGCTCTTGAAATGCCAACAGTTAAAAATCTTGAAGAACTTTCTATTCCAGAAAGAATTGAACAATTTGAAAAACTTGGTGGAGAATTCTTTAACACAGATGTACTTATTGACCCACCAACAAAACCTCTTAAAAATGTTGATTATTTAAAGAAAAATCCTATTCACAAAATTCAAGCGTGGATTGCAAACTCTATTGCAAAATCTTATCGCAAAAAACTTAAAAAACAACTTAACGTTAAAATTGAAGGTGTTGAAAACTTAAAAGATTTAAAAACTGGTGCAATACTTACACACAACCACTTCTCAACAGCAGATAGCATCCCTGTTTACTGGGCAATTAATGAAATTAAACCAAAACGCAAAATGTGGACAATTGTTCGTGAAGGTAACTGGAACATGCCAGGGCTCACTGGATTTTTCCTTAAACATTCCAACACACTTCCTATTTCTGAAAACTACCACAACATGGTTAACCTAGATAAAGCAATAACCAAGTTACTAAACAAAAAAGATATTATTGTTATTTATCCAGAGCAAGCAATGTGGCCAGATTACAGAAAACCACGTCCACAAAAACTCGGTGCATTCACATATGCATTCAAAAACGACGTTCCTGTTATTCCATGTTTCACAACTGTTAATGACAAAAATGAATTTACAATTCATGTTATGCCACTAATCTATCCAGACAAAACATTAAACAGAAAACTTGGAGCAATCAAAATGCGTGACCAAAACTATGAATGTTTTGTTAAAAAATATGAAGAAGTTTATGGAAAAAAGCTTGAATATGCTTGCGATAAAAATAACAAAAAATAAGCTTTATAATCACTAGTTATTGCACAAACTAAATTTCTCTTGCAATTTATAACCAAATATATTAAAATAATGTTGTTCACTCAACATTATTTTTTTAACAAAAATAATCAATCTAACATAGGATAAAATATGAAGTTATATTTAAAAGTTGGTGGAATATATGTTGCGTTGGTGCTTGGTTTAAACCTTGCATTTGATTTTTCATGGCAAACTTTTGGCAACTTTTGGTTTGTGGCAGCAATTGTATGCTTACCTGCCATCCTTGTGAGTCTACTCGTTCGTGTTGTTCCACAAAAGATTTTCGATCCAAACAACAAGATTTTTTCGGCCAAAAAAGGCGAACATAAACTTTATGAAAGATTAAAAGTTAAAAAATGGAAAGCAAGTATTCCAGAAGCAGGAAAACTTTCTGGATTTAAAAAAGACCATATTCAAAGCCCAAAAGACCCCGAATATCTTCGCAAGTTTTTGATAGAAAGCTGCATTGCAGAAGCAATCCACGCTGTGTCAATCATTTGGAGCTTGGTCAGTCTATTGTTTGTTCCTCGCAATCTCTTGCTTCCACTTGGCATTCCCCTATTCTTCTTGAGCTTTTTTGTTCACATATTCCCAGTTTTAATTCAAAGATATATTCGCCCAAGAATATTAAGAATATTAAATGCAGTTTTGGAGCGTGAAGAAAAAGAAAAACAAATGTCACTTGACGATTTCAATAAAGAACTTGCAGAGCAAAAAGAAACCATAATTGAAGCTTCTCAAAAAGAAAATACCGAGGGCGACACAAACGAACAAAAAGTTAAACCTTAATTACACAAAACAAATATAGAACAAACAAAAAAAACACCAAAATTTGGTGTTTTTTTGTTGTATAAAGGTTTGAATTATTCTTTTGATTCATTTATTGGCTCTGTGTTAACAATCTCTTCAACAGGCAAATTCTGCTCTGTTTGAACATCATTTACTTGTTCACCCTTATCTTTTTTCTTAAATTTAAAGAAAGTTAACAAATCTTTAAATAATTCTTTTGTATTTGAACGGAAGGTTTTGCTAACACATGCAATAATTATTATTGGAACAAGCGCAATAGCAACTGCAATACAGCCATTAACCAAAAGTTCAAGCCATCTACCATCAATATGTTGCAAACTAAAATGCAAAGCAATTAAACAAATGGCAAACACAAAAATTAGTCCATAGTTTATTGAATAATATCTAACCGGTGTTCTTTTGAATTCATGTTTGTATAAGATTAATGGACAAATTATATGAGAGATAATTAAATTAGTAACTATTGTTGCAACAATTACACCTATCAAACCTATCCATTGCATTAAAAGCAGAGATAACACAATATTTATAATCCCTTCAATAATAGGTCTCCATCGATCATAATAAAACATACCAGAAGCATCTCTAAATAGTCCAACAGCTTGCAACATGAATTGAATAAAATAATTCAGAGTAATTATAAATGATACACTTTTCCCCATAACAAGATCTGGTTTATCAAAAACTATTACAATTAAATTATCAATTATTGCATAATAACCAAGAAAAAATATTACGCCTAAAACAAAATTTAGAAGATACATAAACCAAAAATATTTTCTTTCTTCTTCTGGATTTTTTTCTGCACATAAATGTCCAACCACAGAAGTTAAAGGAGAAAAGAATAAAGTCAAAAGTCCTGTCATTGCACTCATTATTACAATATAATTGGCATATTGTCCTAAAATTGTTACACCTATAAAGGAAGAAATAATTATACTATCTGTTGCATTAGCTAATTCTCCGCCAAGTTTTTGCATAAAAACCGCTTTTGTGTTTTTAAATATTTGATTTTTTGTAGCTTTATCTAATGCAATATGTGGACTTGTAATAATTTCACCATATTTTTTACGTGTTATAATTTCAGTTATAATCCATTCTATACACGTAGCCAATAACAAAGACATCAAAAAAAGTTCAAAGGATCCTGTAAGTTTTAATACAACAATTTGAAAAATTTGTTTTGTAATTGTTGATATAGAATTAATAGTTACCGTTATATAATTATTCTTATGTGCAACAATTAGAGTTGATTTAGCACTATATATATATGAAAGAGCCACTGAACCTAACATAATAAAAAACGTTAAATACAAATTATTATTTGTTGAATATCCTTTAGCTAAAAAAGGAAGCAATGGCATAATAACAAGCCCAATAGCTAAAACAATCAACCCAATTATAATGCAAATTTTTTTATAAATTTGATACAATGCAACAACCTTTTGATTATCGCCTTGAACAATTGGTTTATACATAGAAAAAGTAATTGCAGTACCTACTCCAAGATCTGCAAGGACAACAAAAGATATTATACTGGTATATAATGTAAATAAACCATTTGCATCACCAGAAGCATATTTCCATAAAAATCTTCGTGACAAAAGAGCAAGAAAAAGCGTTATAATCTTGAAACTTAATGACACAAAAATATTTAGCAAAGATTTTTTCTTATCCATGACACCGATACTTCTTTAATTTAATATTTTTTATATAATCCTAATTTTATTAATTTTATTTTGATATATTTTTTTACTCTTGTTAAAAAAGTTAATTGCCCTTTCATTTTATTGCCAAACACACCAAAACTTTCCGAATGAAAATTCTTAATTTTATCCATATAAACCAAATCTTTATATTTTAACCCACATATAAGTTCTCTATATAATTGTTGGCAATTTTGATATAAAAATTGAAAATTATAATTTTGATTTTCTATTTCTTCCAATTTTACAAAATATTTAAAAATTTTATTTTGAAGAGAAGAAATATATTTTTCATAACAATCAACATCACCATCTTTTAATAAAACTGGTTCATATTTATCACCAATTTTATTATATTTAATTGTTTTTCCATGATCAGCTTTTAAGATATATTCCCAGTTTAACCATTCCAAATTATAAATTGTATGTTTGCCAACATTTAAATCAAATAGTAACCCATCTTTTAAATTATTTTCACTTATGGAACCATCTTGGTTAAGACCAACATAATAGCCATGTACTACTTTGTCTGTAAAAATATTTGATATATTATCTTGAATTGTTCCCTTCCAACCAACATCAACAATATTTATTTGTTGTAAATTATTAAAATGATCACAAACTGAATTGATGTAATTTTTGAAATTTTCTTTTTGGTTATGTATAAGTTTATTATATTCTTCCAAAAACTCATTATCT
>CAMOCH010000012.1 GCA_946610655.1 uncultured Clostridia bacterium | reverse complement strand
ATATTTTAGTTTTTAACCTTTTGGATGTGTGCGAAACTTTTCGCCCTCACCCCTTTTCACATTTATGTGATAAAAACTAGAGATAGTATAATACAACAAAAAAAAATTGTAAAGTCATTTTTACAATTTTCTTTATATTTTCACAAAATTTATAACAACCAAGCCGTATTTTTCACCATCAGCAATCTTATAATCAATCAAAAATTCATCTTCAACTTTAGTTTCTGTTTGACTTCTCGAATAACCAAACTCTTGCTTATTTATCATTGAAAAAACGTCTTTAATGTTTTTAAAATATAGCATATCTGTTATTTTAACATCAAAAGTCTCGCCACTTTCTGAAGACAATGTTAAAATATTTTCAACCTTATACTGCTTAACTTTTGGAGAATTAATAAGCATAATTTTGCCATTATCTCTAGCATTCAATTCATTAAAAATATTTTCGCGCAATTTAACAACAAAATCTGTAATCATAGTAGCTCCTTAAATTTATGATTAAAGTATAATATTTGTAGTAAAAATTGTCAACAAATTAAAACCTACTGAAGTAATGCTTTTTTAATTGTTTAATTTTCTTTAGATAATTTTTAGTTTCATCATATTTAATTGAATTAACAGAAAATTCATTTACTGGCGCCCAAGACTGCACCACACTCTCCCCAGCATTATAACAACAAATAACATAATCTTCGTTATGATATTTTTCAAACAAATACTTTAAATAGTAGCAGCCAAATTTTATATTAGTGTTTGCATCAAACAAATCATAATCTGTCATATTAAGTTCACCAGCAATCCACTCAGCCGTTGATGGCATAATTTGCATCAGTCCACAAGCCCCACGATTAGATTGTGCATTTTTATTAAATCTGCTCTCTGCGCATATCATTGATGCAACCAAAGTTTTATCAAGTCCATAAGCCTGAGACTCTCTTTCAATTTCATTTTTATACGCAAATGGATACACAACATAAAAATGAAAAACCATTGCAAGCACCACCAATAAAACAACAGAAAAATATATAATTATGCGCTTTTTAATCATATTCTAATTATTATCAAAAGTTTTTGCAAATATAATCAATTTTATTTATTTAATTTTCATATTTTATATATAAAAAATGCAAAAAAATAGGTATTATGTGTCACATAATACCCTTATTCTATCTGATTTGTAGCCGTTTTTGCGTTTTTAATGTCCTTCACTCCATCTATAACTTGAAGTCACATCAACAGTTAATGGAACAGTCAATTTGCATGCTGATTCCATACATTCTTTAACCAATTTTTTTATAGTCTCCTCTTCTTCTTTTGGAGTGTCAATAATAAGTTCATCATGCACTTGCAAAATCAATTTTGCTTTTAAGCCTTGCTGTTTAATTTTGTTTCGAACACTAACCATCGCAATTTTAACAATGTCGGCAGCAGTCCCCTGAAGAGGCATATTTTGAGCAGCCCTCTCTGCCATGGTTCTAACCATATAGTTTGAGCTATTCACTTCTTGCATATTTCTTGTTCTTCCAAACAATGTTACCGTTTTTCCAGTTTCGTGAGCAATCTTAACTTGACGTTGCATATACTCTTTAACTTTTGGATGATCATTATAAAAAGTTTCAATCAAATTCTTAGCTTCTTTTGATGAAATCTTTAAGTCATTTGAAAGGCCAAATTCACTAATGCCATAAATAATGCCAAAGTTTACAACTTTTGCAACACGGCGCATATCTTTTGTTACTTCTTCCATAGGCACACCATAAACCAAACTTGCTGTTCTTGTGTGAATATCATAATTTTTATTAAAAGCATCAATAAAATACTCATCACCACTCATATGAGCTAGTAGTCTAAGCTCAATTTGGCTATAATCTGCATCAATAAGAACCCAATTTTTGTCTCGAGCAACAAACATACTTCTTACAATTTTGCCCTCTTCGCTCCTGATTGGTATGTTTTGTAAATTTGGTTCAGTTGAAGACAACCTTCCAGTATTAGTTAATGTTTGTTTAAAGTTTGTGTGAACAAGACCATTATTATCAATATGTCCTCTAAATCCATCAATATATGTACTGTTAAGTTTAGCAATTTTTCTATATCTTAAAATCAAAGGAATAACTGGGTGCAAATCTACCAGCTTTTCAAGTTGTTCAGCAGCTGTTGACTGTTTTCTTCCATGTTTTAAATTTAATTTGTTATATAAAACTTCAGCAAGTTGTTTAGGACTATTAATATTAAATTCAACACCCACAACATCATAAATTTGTTTTTCCAAATCATTCAGTTCATTTTTATACTTTGCTGATAATTGTTCAAGAACTTCTCTATCAATTTTAAATCCATCATTTTCCATTTCATACAAAACATTTGAAAGTGGCAATTCAATATTATAATACAAATTTTCAATACCAAGATTTTGAATTTCTTGCTTATATTTTTTATACAAACCAAATATAATTGACGCCGGTGTTTTTTTATCAAATTCATCAATCAAAACATCATTGATAGATTTTACACTTGCCCCATCAATTAAATATTTTGCAATAGAAACATCAAAATAATTTGTTACTTCAACGTCATATCCATTCAAATAGTGTTTGGTTGTTTTGCTATCAAAAAATACAAAATTTTTGTTATTTTTAAATAAATTTTGTAAAAATTCTTGTGTGTTTTGCACAATTTCTTTATTAATTTGCAATTCTTGCACCCCATTTGATACAAAAAATGCATTTTCATCATTATAGAAAGCAAATTCATTCGAATTATCCAAAAATGTTTGCAGTTCACTTAGCTTGCTTTGATTATCTATCAATTTTATATTAGCAGTTGTCTCAGTTTTTGATTCATTATTTTCTATACTTTCAAATAATTCATTTCTTTTAAGTAAAGATTTAAATTCATAAAATTTAAAAAACTCATAAACTTCACTTGTAAACGGAAAAATATATTTGCAATCATCAAGTGAACAATTGATATCAACATCTGTTTTAATTGTCGCCAAAGTGTAACTCAAATAGGCATTATCTTTGCCAGCCACTAAATATTCTTTTTGTTTTCCTGTAAGTTCGTCAATATGCTGATATATTCCATCGATTGAACCATAAGTTTGAAGAAGTTTGGTTGCTGTTTTATCACCAATTCCACTAACTCCAGGAATATTATCACTCATATCACCCTGAAGAGCTTTAAGGTCTATTATTTGTGCTGGTTTTAAGCCATAATCTTGCATTAAAACAGTCTCATCAACCACATATAGTTCACTTGTTCCCTTTTTTGTAAAATATACTTTTGTTGTGTCATCTATAAGCTGCAAGGTATCTCTATCGGCAGTAACAATAATTGTTTCCGTGTCGTTAAATCTTTTTGCAAGAGTTCCAACAATATCATCACCTTCAACACCAACTTGTTCGCACATTTCAATATTCATAAGTTTAAGCATTTTTTTAAGTGGCTCAATTTGCCCCCTAAGTTCAGTTGGCATTGGTTTTCTGTTTGCTTTATACTCGCTATAAATATCATTTCTAAAAGTATGCTTTGCAGCATCAAAAGCAACAGCAATATGTGTTGGTTTTATCGTATTAATTATATTTACAATTTGAATAGCAAATCCATAAACAGCATTTGAATATTCCCCCACTGAATTTTTTAAAAGTGGAAGTGCATAAAACGACCTGTAAAAAAGACTATTCCCATCAATAATAACAAGTTTATTAGACATTTTTATCCCCTAAAATATTTATAAAATAATTATATCATACTTTTAAAAAGCTATACAACAAAAAAGCAAACATGTTTTATGCTTGCTTTTTAACTTCTTTAGTTATATTAGTAACAACGCCCTTTTCTATTTTATAAATATTGTCAGCAATGTCATTATATGTATCATCGTGAGTAAATAAAATCAAAGTCTTATCGATATTATAATTTTTAACCAATTTAATCAAGTTTAATCTTGCTTCAGAAGTTGTATCTTGCGGCAAGTCATAAATCATCAATATTTTACAGTTTGTCAAAAGAGCACGAATCAATCCAAGCATAAACAATGTCATACTAGATTTAATTTCGTAAATATTTGAATCAAACCCATTTGGTAACGATAAAATGTCGTTTAGTATGCCAAGCTCAGCACAAAGTTTTTCAATTTGTCTCATATCTTTATTAACAATTGTTAAGTTCTCTTTTATTGTGCCTTTAATAAAATCTGGGTGCGATGCACAATAATTAATATGAGTTTTAAACGTTTTTTCATTGTAGTCAAATAAGTTAAGGTTGTCAAGAACAGCTTTACCAGAATCTGGCACATTATATCTTCGGAGTATATCAACAATAACTCTTTTGCCCTCACCTTTTGGACCTTTTACCACATTCACCTTGCCAGTTTTAAAATGCATATTAACATTTTTTAAAGTATACTTTTGACCTTCTTTTTTATACTCACAAACATTAATAAGCCCAAGATTATAATTAACAACCTCTTTATTCAAATCCCCATAAGAAACAAGTTCTTCATCACTTAGTTGTAAAATAAGATTAACTCTATCAACATCAACTCTCATATTTTCAATTTCACCAGTTTGATCAAAAAGTGCATTTAGTTGAGTTGTACAACTATTAAGATAAGGAATAATAATCAAGTAAATAGCTATATCCAAAGTTCCATGAGATACAAAATATAACATAAGCGCCGCTATCGCATAAATAATAACATTCCAAAATGCATAGTAAATATTAACTTTTGTTGAATACAGCATATAATATTTGCTATACGCTTTATTAAATTTCTTAACATTTTCAGTGAGCTCTTCTTTATATTTAGACTCGGCATTAAGTTCTTTAATAATAAGCTTCCCATCAATAATTTTAGAATAAGATCTAAACATGTCATCTTTTTTTTCATAGCGTTCAAGCATAATTGAACCTAGTTTTTTATTGAATAAATAATAAGCAAAAAAGTTTATTATACCAAGCCCAATAACAATCAATCCAGCATAGATGTTAGACATAAATACCACAATTAAAGTAAATGTAATTTGAGCAATTGTTCCAATAATATCAGACAATTGATCCGTAAAATCCGTCATATATGTCATGTTATTAAGAGCAATATTTGTTGCCTTTTCTGTTGAAATACTGTTAATTGCATTAACTTTACAAGATAAAAATTTATTATAGATTTTATTTGCAACAAGTAATCTAATATGCGAACATTCTTTTGTATAGTAATAATATTGCATGTGCATAGTGAATGCCGCAACCAAAAGAGTTCCAAGTTCTATTCCGAGATAAATAAATGATCCCTTCCAGTCTCCATCATACATGCAGTTTATTGTTCTTGCCGCAAAAATTGTAAGAACTGTGGACAAAACCATAGATACAACATTAAATATAATTTGTGCTGCAAATATCGCCTTGTTTGGTTCAGTTAACTTCCACCACCTAACCAAAATATTATCTTTTTGTTTTAACTGTCCGTTCTGTGTATTTTTCATAAATACATTGTATCAAATATAAAAATATTTAGCAAACAATTGTTATTAAAAAAAGCAAATCAAGAATGATTTGCTTTTGATTATATTATGAATTTTGCGCTGCAAGAACCAAGTTGTCGGCCATTTTTATGGTATAGTTTACTGCTTGCATATTTGCATTCCATTTAACAGAAATAGTGGTTGTCGTGCCTTGCTCAGCTTCCAATATAATATATGTGTAATCGTCACCATTTAAGTGTTCGGCATCATAGTTTCTAACACCATTCACCGAAATTTCAACCTCATCTTTTATAGTTTTGTTACCTGAGCAATTTGAAAGCTTTATTGCAACAACATGATTAATATCTGTTGCAATATTAAATTTTTCTTTAACTGCTGAATCATTTAAATATGCAACCGTTCCAGTTATTTCATAAGTGTTATCTGCAGTTTTCTTAAGTTCCACACCAGTGTTTGCAAATGTATAACTATCATGAATACGTTCACCTGCCCCCATAAGTTGAACTTCTTTACACTCATTATTTCCACACGCAACAATAGTCATGCTCAAACAAAAGCACATTATCATAGCCATAACACTAAAAATAGTTTTTTTCATAATTTTCTCCTTAATACTATTTTGCACCATGGAGAAAATTTTATTCAAATTTACTTTTCTAGTTCTTCACCATATAAAAGATTTAAATATTTTGGAATTATATCATCTGTATATTGCAATTCATTTATCAAACTTGAGCAATGCAAATCTTGTAAATCTTCAAAAGATTTATTCTTATTTAATTTTATAGTATTTAATTTTCCATTTTTATAATCAAAATCAAATAAATTCAATTCAAGATTTTCAATCACTAATTCGCCATATGACTTATCTGTGCACGGAATGAATAAGTTTACTCTAGATGCAAACATTTCATTACTCATGTAATAATCTTTAACAACATCACACCATAGTTTTAAATTTTCAAGTTCAACAACATCAGTATTAAAAGCCAGCATATACCCAGCAACTTCATACTTACAGTCTATTAATACATTAATTTTATTCATTATTTCTAGCCTCTCCATTTTTGCCACGGGCAAGATACTACCACTTATTATATGGCATTGTCAACAAAAAAGACCAAATCTTTCGATTTAGTCTTATAATGGTGCCGGTGGTCGGACTCGAACCGACACGGAGTTTCCCCCGACAGATTTTGAGTCTGTTGCGTCTGCCAGTTTCACCACACCGGCAAGTCATATTGCCGTTTGCAATATGAAATATATTAACATAGTAATGTTCAAAATGCAAGTATTTTTACTCCATTTGTAAATTACTATCTTCTTGATTTTTATTAGTTTGATTATTGATATTGTCAGGCATTTCAACTCTTGTAATTTTTCTTGCGTAAAATTTTTTCTTTTTGTTTTCAATTGACTGCTGGTGAAGTTCATTAGCATTTTTTATCATTTTTTCTTCCATTTCTTGCTTTTTAATAGCATTAAATTCATTATATTCATCTTGCATTAAGTCAAAATATGTCCTTCTAGGTTTATGATTTGCTCCTCCACCCATAAGATTTCGCACACCATATTTTTTTAAAATTCTCTCACTATTATCTAAACCATGTCTTATCATATACAAATCAACATTGTTCTTATTTAATTTGTCACCAATTCCAATTGTTAATGTTTGCATTGGTGACAAAGTTCTATCCATTGCAGATTGAATAACAATAAAATTATCAACTTTATTATAAAACTTAAAATGTAACCTATCTAGAAAATTATACTTTCTATTTTCTGCATATAATTTGCTTTGTCTGCCCTTATAATCATCATAGAGCATAACTCCTATTCTTTCCCAGCGATCACGTCGTTTATCCACAGGAAGTTTCAACATATCATAATTATCATGAAGCCCAACGCTGTAAAATTTAGATTTACAACTTTCCCAATCTTTTCTATCACCCGAAGTTATAACAACTTTTGGATTGTAACCAAGTTTATACAAACAAAACATAAGATAATTTAATGCATTAACACTTTCCTCACTAACTCTTTGACATGTTATACATTTTGTAACACTATATTTTGTATTATCATTATAATCCCACATCGTGTTGTCTGTGTCTAAAAATATAAAAAAACTTTTTCTTTCCATATAAAATATTATACCATTACAGCATAAAAAAAGCAATACTCAATTTGTATTGCATTTTTTATTTTTTTATATTTTTTTATCTTTACTATTTATCCCAAGAGTAGATAAACTATCTCTAATTTTGTCACTAAGAGCATAGTTCTTTTCTGCCCTAAGTTCTGCACGAATGTCAGAAATCAAATCAAGTAATTTTTCAGTGTTGTCATTTTGTTTATCAGTATTAGTTTGTGGAACAATTCCAAGCACATAAAACATATTGTCAAAGGCTATTTTTGCAGCAGAAACATCTTCTCCAGCAGCAAGCATTGCATTTGCAAGTTTTGTAAGTTTAAGAAGCTCGCTTATTGCAAGTGGAGTATTAAAATCTTCATCCATTGCAGCAATAAAATTGGCATAAATTTCTTCAACTTGTGCATTTTTTGCACCAGTTTTGCCTGAACTTGCAATTTTTTGGTATGTCTCCAAAATTTTTGCAAGTTGATCTTCTGCTTTTGTAATTTCTTGTTCATTAAAATCAAGTGGGCTACGATAATGGAAATTTAAAATAAAGTATCTTATTGCCATTGGAGAATGACGAGTAAACAAATCGTCAAGGGTTATAAAGTTGCCAAGGCTTTTACCCATTTTTGTGCCATTTACAGTAACCAAATTGTTGTGCATAAAATAGTGAACAAAAGGTTTGCCAGTTGCCACTTCACTTTGTGCAAATTCGCTTTCATGATGAGGAAAAATGTTATCTAATCCACCACCATGAATATCAAAAGTGTCTCCCAAAAATTTGCGACTCATCACAGAGCACTCAAGATGCCAGCCAGGATAACCCACTCCCCATGGAGAATTCCATCTCATAATATGTCCACCCTCTGCTGTTTTCCAAAGAGCAAAGTCTTCTGGATTTTCTTTATCGTCAGCAACCTCAATTCTTTCACCACTTTTAGATTTTTCAATAGTTCTATTAGATAGTTGTCCATATTTGTGATAGTCATGCACTCTAAAATAAACATTTCCTTTATCTGTAACATAGGCATAACCTTTATCAAGAATTGTTTGAACCATCTCAATCATTTCTGGAATAAATCCTGTAGCTCGGCAAGAAATGGTTGGACGAAGAATATTTAGTTTGTCCATTGCATCAAAGTATTGGCACTCATATTTGTATGCAATTGCATATGGGTCCAAATTTTCTTTTTTTGCTTGTTTTGCAATTTTGTCTTCACCATCATCACCATCACCAACAAGATGACCAACATCGGTTATATTTTGAACATACTTAACATTATATCCTTTAAACATAAGATATCTTCTTATTGTATCAAAATTAACATAAGTTCTTGCGTGACCAACATGTGATGGACCATAAACTGTTGGACCACACACATACATCCCAACTCTGCCATCTGTTATCGGAATAAACTCTTGTTTAGATTTTGTAAGTGAATTATATATTTTTAAAGCCATTTTTTTCTCCTAAAAATAAAATAAGCAAGTGTGCGACCACTTGCCAAAAATTTTATGAATAAGCAAATAATAGTCGCTAAAACTATAAACAAACTATTTTTTGCAACAACATAATTTTTCCATATGCCTATTATATATTGATTATTGCCAAAATGTCAATAAAAAAATATCAATGATTTCCACTTTACAATTTTATTCCCCATTTTGGTGGATACATATATTCAATTTTATCTTTTTTTGCTGTGTAGTGCTTTTTGATTTTCACTCTGTTAGATTTTAAACTTGGCACTGCCTGCCTAAGATACTTATCAAGTTCACAAAAAATGTTTTGACAATCAATAAGTTGCAGTGGTCTGTTTCCTATTCTTTTAAAATTCAAACCAAGACGTGCAAACTCTTTGTCTTGATTTTCATACATATACTTAATTATCTCTTCATCAGTCATTCTGCCCTTAGAAATAAAGCACTTTTTGATTCCTCTTTGTGAGCCTGGACCTGCAACAGTAAACTCATTCTCTTTCCAATTAACAACATCGCTATAATTAATATCGGTAACCAGTTGATATGCCATAAAATTGCCAATTAGCGGATACTCTTTAATTATGTCAAAAGCATCCTTCATATTTGTGCATTTTAAAATTTTGTTTTGCATTTTATCTTCAACAAACATTTTGTGAACAAGCGCCAAATGATTATCATGTTTGCGATTGTAACCAAACACTTTGTTTGCACAACTTATGTATGCATCGTTATATATTTTCACGCCATGTTCTATTGCATCACAAAGCACTTTTGAATATTTGATTGTATCAAAGGTTTCCAGTGTGACATCTCCAAAATTTTTAATAAACAGCTGCCAAGTTGACTCCAAATTAAACAGTTTAAACAAAATAATTCTAAAAATTGTGTTTTCTGCAGAATATTTTTTGCCATTATATATAACATTTTTAAGAAGATATTGACTAACCCTGTCATTCACCCTATAACTATTGCAAAACTTATACTCTTGCAAAATTTTATCTGTTGTCCAAGGCGCTGCTTCACCATGAAGTTTTTTCCAAAAAATATTTTGTCTTTCACACGCAAAATACCAATATAAATCATAAATCTCTTGTCTTTTTTCCATAATCATCTCCTAATTTTTTTTACAACAATTCTAATAAAATTTCAACAGTTTTGAGCAATTTTTATAAAATATTTTTTGTAAACAAAAAAAAGCAACAAATTTGTTGCCTTTATATATTTTTTGCCAAATTATACGCCTGCTTAACTGCAGTAAAAACTTTGCCACTTTTGTTTGCGTCACCAACAACATAAATTTCTGGAGCAATTTGATTTTTATATGCATCTTTAAACATTTTATCATCACTAATCACACCTGTGGCAAGCACAACAACATCAGCATCAATCGCAAACGCTTTATATTTTTCTTTTATTCTTTTTGTCAAAAACTTAGCGGCACCCCGTAGTGGACTCCATGTGTTGTATAGGTTCGGAACACTTGAGTGAATGTTAGCAAGAATGTCAACATAACCTTCTTCAATCTTTTGCACAATCGCACAATTATATGCTTTAACCCCAGCTTTTTCTAAATAATGTAGAATATGCCCACGGTTTGCATTGCATGCATGTTTCATCAAATATGGAGAATTTTCAATTATTGTAACTTTTTTCTTTTGCTCATATGCAAGCATATATGCAAGTTCACAACCAGATTCTCCACCACCAATTATCGCAACTGACCTTGCTTTCTCAAAAATTGATAAATTATTCAAGACTTCTTTTATTGTATGTACATGAGGAAGAACTGCTCCATCAATATTCAATTGTTCACTTTTTGAACCAGTTGCATATATAATTGCATCATAATTTAGCTGTTTTAACTCATTATTTGTGATATTTTTGCAGAAATATGCGTTAAAATTTGTATTTTGCTTTATATTTTCCACTATTTTCTGCAAATATTGAATATAATTTCTTATTTCATACTTGTTTTTTGCAATTCCAGCAAGTTTTAGTGTTCCACCAACGCTAGAAGATTTTTCATACAAGTCAACCGTATGTCCGTTTTTTATCAATGTTTCGGCAGCAACAACTCCTGCTGGACCAGCTCCAACAACAGCAATTTTCTTTTGTTGTTTTTGGACTTTGTTATTTTCATCTTCATGTCCAGTTTTTGGACAAACTGCACACTGAATATAGCCACCATGAGTTATCTCTTTTAAACAACTGTGGCAACCAATACAAGGAGTGATATCTTCGGTTTGACCTTTATATGCTTTACTCACCCACTCTGGGTCAGCAAGAAGTGGTCTTGATAGCATCACCATGTCTGCTTTATTATCTTTAATCACTTCTTCTGACAAATCTGGATAGCCAAGTTTGCCAGTGGCAATAATAACAATAGGTTTTCCTACATTTGATAAAATATTGTTTTCTTCAAAATACTTTTTCACCATAGCTGCAATATCCACATAGCAACCACTTGGCATTGTGCTAGGTGGGTGTGGCAGCCACCAATTTTCATAACAGCCAATGTCAATATCAAAAGCATCAACCCCTGCTTCAACCAATTTTTTCATGTATGCAAGAGTATCTTCAATGCTTCGCTCATCTTTAAATTTTTTAAGTTCTTTAACTTTGTTAAGTTTGTCTCCATATGTCGAATTAAGCGCAAGCGACAAATCTATTCTATACATAATTGGATAGTCTTTGCCACAATGCTCTCTGATTTTTTCAATCATATCTATACCAAACTGCATATAATTTGAATATCTTCCAAGTTTTCTATGATTAAATGCGCAATTTGACAACTGTTCAACCAAATGCCCCTCATGTCCATGAATGTATACACCATCAATGCCAGCATATTTTGCAGTTTCTGCAGCTTCAGCAACCTTTTTTATTATTCGCTTGATTGAAATGTTTGAAAGCCGTTTGCAAGGCAATTTTGACGCATAATAATTTGTATTCCAACTTGCAGCCACAGGAAATTTTAATTTTGTAAATAAACAACTGGGATCTCCAACTCTTCCAAACCCTGCAGATAATTGCACAAACAGTTTCGCCCCATAATTATGCACCTCGTATGCAAGGTTTCTCCATCCACAAATATTGCTGTTTGTTTTATTTATTTGTGGAAAGCAACAATCCCCCTTCTTCCCGGTGATTGTTGGATCAATATTAATAGCAACAGGAACAAAACCTGTTGTTACAAGCCCAACACCACCTTTTGCTCTTTCCCCAAAATACTTAATCATTTTGGTTGTTGGAGACCCGTTTGAATCAACCATATTAACATTACTCATTGGCCCCATAACAACTCTATTTTTAATTAAACAATTGTTTATCTCTATAGAAGAAAATAAACTTGTATAAGGATACAAGTTTTTTTTCATTTGTGGATATTCATTTGTGTTAAACCAATCTCCAAAATAACTTTCAAGTTTTTCAAGAATTGGTTCATTTGAAAATTGCATACTAACCCCCATACGTAAATGTGTAGGTTGTGCTCGCTGTGCAATTTGCAGGTAATCCCATATAATAAATTTGATATTCTTCACTAACAATCAATTCTTTAAATCTAAAGTTGTCATCAACAGTAAATTCAAGATTTAATTTATAGAACACTGGAGGACGATTAAGACCACTCATGTGCATCATATAATAAACGTAGTTAATAACACCATAAATATTGTTAAGTGTAACTTGATAAGTGTAGCCACCATCAACAGTTTTCATTGGAACAGATGAATCAACACTCTTTTCACTAACTAAATATGGCAGAACACTATATGCACTAATTCCATATTCTTTTCTAAATAATTCCTCTCCATTAGACAGATTATACGTGGTTGTTGGTTTATCTTTGTAGTTTGCACCACTTTCGTTAGCATCAGTAGTTTTATAACTATCAACCTTTTTATCTGCATAATTTAAGATTGTTTTTTCAGCAGTTGTGATTAATCCAAGAGTTATATTGTCTATCATTAATGTTGAGCCGTCATAGGCAACAGTTTTTATAACTTTTTGAGATTGATTAATTCCACCAACTTTTGCATTTACTGTTCCAACGCCTGAAATTGTGTAATTGCTTGCAACGCCCGACTGCTTTAATAATTGCCATTCTGCCATAGAATATACATTTGCGGCGCTAACTTTATTTTTATCTTTATTTTTGTTTTGCTCATAAATTTGTTCATAGTTTGGCAAATATGCTGCTTCACTTATTGAGCTATAGTCAATAACTGACTTGTTTGCAATATACATATTTCCTGCAAAAATACCAAGGAAAATGCCAACCAATGCAACAGCCACAAAGCTCATAAAGTTAAAGAATTTTGCAACTGGTGTTTTTGGGTTTTCTTTAGACTCTCTAACAATAACAACGTGTCTGGTTTTTGAAATGCGCTTGCTATCTTGAACTGTTCTAAGTTCACTAACTTCACCAACAACATTTTTATCACCAACACCAACTGATGTTTTTACGCCATTTTTAATTCTGTTAATGTTTTTAACAGCCCTGTCATCATGTCTAACAGCTTTTCGGTCAGTTCGTTTATTAATATCTGTGCTAGCCTTTTTGTTCAAGCTTGCAACAAGCCTACTATTTTTAACATTGTGGTCATTTGAAGCCAAAAAACTTTCAAGTTTAACATTGTTATTCAATGATTGCTTTAATCCAGCAAAGTATTCTTCTTTTGTGCACAAAAAATTATCAAAACATGGCTTCACTCCATATTTTTTTTCATAATCTCTTTCATACAGCTTAATTTCTTTATCTAATTGACTAATGTTTGCCATAGATTCTCCAATACTTTTACATTATAACACACAACGCTGCTGCCTAGCAAACATATTCAGAGCATAAAAAAAACGAGATATAAATATCTCGTTTTAATTTGTTTAATCTAAGCCAAGCAAATCTTTCAAATCTTGCAAAGTTTTACCTTCTGGAGCATAGAGTGCTGTATCTCTTGTAAGAACAACATCATCGGTGAATATGCAAGGGGTAAGCTCTGTGCTTATTCCACCACCTTTTTGTCTATTATACCACAAGAATCCAAAGCTTCCAAGATTTTCTATTGTTTTTGTTTCATTGTGTGTTTTAGAAATTGTGTAAACTTCTGTTCCGTCCATTAATGGAACGTAGTCTTCACCATCTAAATAATAGAAAGTGAGGTTATATGTTTTAAGTCCAAATGAAACTTTAACAGAATAATGACTGTCAACACTGGTAGAAATTGTTCTTCTTATTGTTCCAGTATCTTTATCTGCAGCAGCAACAGTAATATCAATATCTTCATATTCTCCATTACCTTTCTTAACTTGAACACTTGTTATTTCATAGTGAGAAGCAGGAACAACGGTAATTTCAACAACTGATCCCTCTACATAGTCTGTATCGCCATAAATTGGGTTAACTGGTTTATCAGCTTCTGGGTATCTGTTATACACATATCCCTCTCCATCTTCTTTGCTAACAGATAATGTATATCTTTTGGCTGTATCTTTTTCTTTGCAGCCAACAAAAGCAAAAGGCGTAATCATTAATATTAATGCTAACATTGCGCTCAAAATTGTTTTTAATTTTTTCATATTTTCCTCACAATCATTATATACTATATCTTTTGTTTTAGCAATTAAATTAAAGTTAATCAGCTAAAATATCCCAAACACCATCTTCAAAAACCAATATATTGCTCGAAACGCTGTTAATATACTCATTTCCAGAGAGGCTATTTGTGTAAACTGGTCTATAAGTAACATTTCCATATACGTCAGTGATGGCTTCAATACCAACAACATTATAAATTATCGCAAAGATATATCTTGCTCCAGAAACAGCTTTAGCTTCTTCAAGAGTTGCCTTAATGCAACTTTCTTCTTTATCTGCTATTGCCATTCTAAGAGCTGTTGCTTTGTTGTTGTTCTTGGCAAGGTTATTAAGATAAGATGGTTTATCTTGATTATAAATATCTAATTCATATTCTTCTTCATTAAGAGCAACATATCTAACATCAGTAAGTTTATATTGATATGGGTCGCCAGTAATATCTGGAACATCAATTTTACCCCATTGAACTTCTTTAATTTCATAATCAGAAGATTCATTTTGTTCAAATTCAAACTTGAATGCATTGAATGCAGCAAACACAACAATATCGTTATCAATACGGCTATATAAGTCTGTTGCACCAGTTATGATATTGATAGTTTTAAATTGAGTTATTTCATATGGTGTGGCATCACCTTCAAGTTGAACAATATATGTAACATTGCCATCATTATCTACTCTTGTGTCAACAATGTTGTAACATTCATAGTTTGAAAGATTCCAAGTGTCGCTGTTATATGTAAGAAGTGCACTTTCAACTAGTAGTTTATTTGCAAAGTTATCATCAACTTTATACCAACCAGCAAAGTATGTTCCATCAACCCAGTTACCAATACTGCTTGATGGATTTTTAATAATATAACCAAAGTAATCGTTCGAAATTGCACTAATTATAATAGACAAATCTGACAACGCAACTTTGTTAATAACTGCCTCAATTGTTGCTGTTGTTCTAAATGTTTCTGCAGTGGTTGCAACATCATAATATTTATAAACAGCATCAAGGCAAATATCAGCAAATTCATTTTTCCATCTTGTTCCAAGTTCGTTAATAACAGCAAGAATTTTTGGAGAAGCTTCGTCATCAAAGTCCTCGGTATATTCACCAAGTTCTTTAAGTGCAAGATATGTTTCTTCTCCCAAAACTTGAAGAACTGTTTTATTGTTAAATTCATCTTGTTTCTCAGGAGTTTCTTGAGATGCTTCTCTTTGTTCATAGAAGCTTATCAAAATATCATTAAGTCGTCTTACTTTTTCATCATAGTCAAGTTTTGCACTATCAATAATATTTTTAAGAGTTAGCCCTACTTCATCAATTTGTTGAATAACTTTTGAGTCATCATAAATGTTAAGTTTTGAAAGAACATCATAATCACTTAAATAGTCACTATTGTTAATTCTTGTGTATTTATCAACATTTGAGTAAATATTAACAAGTTTGTATTCCAAATCTTCGGCAATTTCAACAGGAGTTTCTCCAGCAATTTCGTTAACAGGAATTCCATTAAATGTTATGCCTGCTTTAATAATTGCTTTAATATTATCCCAAGAAATTGCAAGTTTTCCATTTTCTCCAATTTCGTAAGACAAATAGTTTTCATTATTAATAAATTGAAGCAAGAATGCAAGTGCAGCATATTCTGTTGCGTGTCCACCAGAAATTCTCTTGATTGCAGAGAATCCAACATAATAGTAGTCTGTGTTTGTTCCAAGTTCAAAGTATTCAATGTTGCTGTATGCTCTAGAGATATGTGTATCAGTATCTTTAGAAACAGCAGCAACTCTCTTTTCTCCAAGAACATATGCATCTGATGAATCAACACGTTCAACATATTTGCCGTTTTCCAAAACATAATAGTGAACTTTGTGAAGTGATGTTGGAACGTATAGTCCAATCAAACTTACATTACCTGTTATTGCTTTGTTATCAAATTTATAATCTGCATAGTCTTCGTTGTAGTTGTATGTATATAATGTGATAACATCCAAATCATCAATTTTTTCTTCAAATGGAAGAAACTCGTCACCTTCTCCTGAAGTTAGACAATATTTGTCTTCTTGCCATTCATACACAATAGGTGTCCATGAACCAATAAAGTCATAAAGGTGTGGGTTATATGCCATTTCATAAACAAGTGTATCTTTATCATCTTGTTTTTCTGCATATTCTAGTATGTCACTTGAATTATATCTGTTGACATATTGCATACCATTCCAATCATAAATTTTATATCCAATATCGTCACTGTTTGTAACAATATAGTCAACATCTTTATCTTGAGAGCCATACTCTTCAAACTCTGCCACAATATGTCCTTGATAGTAATACCAACCATCAAATCCAAAGTTTGAAGCATAACCATATGTTGAATTTAAATATTCACCATATTTATATGTTATTGTTTGATAAACTTCATATTGATCCCAGTCGTTCAAGAACTCGCTGTCCCAGTAAACTTTGCCGTATGTCTCTTCGTCTTCTGGGTCTTCACCAATAGTTGTTGTGCTGCCATTGTGTGGACGAATATATCTATAGTAATCAACCTCATATGTTTGAGCATTGTTAACTGCAGAAAGGTCAATGTTGCACTTCAAATCAAGAAGTTCAATAACAACCATGTTGATATCTTTTTCTGCTTCTAGCAAGTTTGATTCAATTTGGTTGTATGCCCCTGCTCCAATAACACTATAGTATGTTTCACCATAATAATCAACATAGTTTAAATCTTTATAAGAATTAACCCATGCTTCGTATGTTGAAGAGTCAACATAATATGGTGTTGTTGTAATTCTAACACTTTGAGACAAGTATGAAATAAGGCTGTCATAATAATATGTGTAAACCCCTTCACCAAATGTCTTGCCTTCTTTCAATTGTGCAGTTGTAGTTTTTAAATTTACTGGAACATTTGCCGAATTTAATGTGTAATTAACACTTATATCAACAATAGAAATACGTCTTGTTTGGTTGTTCCACTCAAATGTTATGGTAAGCGTTCCAAGGTTTTGACCCAAAGAATCAACCATTGTTAAATTAAGAGTTTGAACATATTGTCCACGAGGTGCCAAATAATATATTTTTGTCACATCTTGGTTTGCAGGTTCTGTAACAGCATAGTTTTCATATAATGCAACATATCTGCCACTTTCATCTCTGCCAGTTTGAACTGTGTAACCTTCTGTTCTAACAATGCCTTCAACATAAATATCTTGAACAGAAGATGCAGTGCTCTTATTATATATGTCGTATGTGCTATTCTCTAGGTCATTAACAATATCAAGCACTTTCGCTGTCCAATGTGCAAATATTGTGAATGTTCTTGTTCCAAAATATTCACTGTTTTCAACAGGATATTCATTAACATTATCATGTCTATCCCCTGCAGAATGTTGTCCAGATTTATCTCTTGTTGTAAGAGCTTCCAAGCTTACTGGAGTTTCAGTCAATTTAACATCATTATAATATGCATTATGCAAATATTCTTCATTAAATGTTGTTTCACTGTTTATTTCATAACCCAAGCCGTCAAATCCATAACCATCCCATGTGAGAGCAAAGTTTTGAACTGTGCCATCAACAGCTGCACTCAATAAATAACCGTTTGCAAAAATAAGTTGTTGCAATTTTTCATAAGCTGTGCCTGTTAAAATAACTTCTTTTTTGTGAATATAGATTGTTATATCGTCATCATCTGCAACAAGTTCTCCATTGTGATAAAGTTTGCCTTCACCAAATGTTTTATCAAATGTAACAACAAACTTAAGTGTGCTTGTGCTTACAACATTTCCATCAACAGGATTTTCTAATCCACCAATCATATAATCAGCATCTGCCCAATCATAGTCAATATGATTCCAGTTGTTAAGGTCAATATTAATTGTGTAGTCAAGCACTTGCCATCTTGCGTGAACAAGAATAATGTTGTTTCTATCATTAACGGTTTGTGCACTATCTTCTATTTGAACTTCAGCTGCAGTTGTAACCAAAGTTTCTCTAATTTGAGAACTTTCCTCTATTGCATAATTTAAAATGGTTTTCTTTTTAAGAGCAACAAGTTCATCGCAATTAGTTCCATCATTATATAAATGCAATAACAAATCTATATTAAAGCTGTCGTTTTCAAGAAGTGCATTATGAGCATCTCTGTTGTCTCTTGAAATATACCAACCAAGGAATTTGTAGCCATATCTATAAGCCCAGTTGTCAGTTACGTTATTTAAATCATTGCTATCAAAAGTTACAACAGCTGAAACCATTGTTCCCAAATATGCAACTGTTGACCCAACTCCATCTACAGAGTTTAATGAACCATTATTATTAATAACATCAAATGTATTTCCATCATTGTTGTTATTAACATCATTCAAATCATAAACAA
>CAMOCH010000011.1 GCA_946610655.1 uncultured Clostridia bacterium | reverse complement strand
GCTATTGTTGAAAGTTTTAGAACACTTGTCAATCCAGAAAGAAGAATTCCTGCAGAAAGCACAGCTGTTCACCATATAAAAGATTCTGATGTTGTAGATGCTCCAAAGGCAGAACAAGCATTGCAAGATTTTTATAAGTTCACAAGAGGTTGCTTGTTGGTTGGATATAATGTTGGGTTTGACTACTCATTTTTAAGCAAACAAGGCAAAGAGTGTGGATACAATTTTGACAACAAAGTTTTTGACTGTTATAGACTTGCTCAAAAATATGTAAAGAAAATTAAAAACTATAAACTTATAACTGTTGCAAAAGAACTTGGTGTAACACTTGATAATGCACATAGTGCGTTATATGACACAATAGCCACAGCAGAGGTGATGATTAAGCTTGCGTGGAAGATAGAACCAAATGATGATTTTTCACCAATTTAATATTTTTTAATAAAATGCTTGAAATATGGATATAATTGGTATATAATACTTATATAAGCTAAACTTTGGGAGCAACCGAAAAGGTTGCTCCTAATTTTTGCAAAAAATAAAGGAGAGATTTTAGTATGAAGCAAGGCATAGCGCAACAATGCAAAGAATACTTAACTCCAATCATTGAAAAATTAGGATACGAACTTGTTGATGTTGATTGGAAAAAAGAATATGGCGAAGATAACTTAACAGTTTATATTGATAAGCCAGAAAATTTTGTATCACCATTTGATGAAGATGATGATATTTCAGAAAATAATATTGTTGAATTTGATGATAGTGGTGAGGTTACCGGTTCAGAAAAATCAGCAAATGTGGTAGCAAATGTAATAACACTTAAAGATTGTGAGTATGTTCACAAAATTGTTGATCAAAAACTTGATGAACTTGACCCAACAAAAGGCAAAGCATACATACTAAATATTTCATCTTGTGGAGCAGATTGGGCTTTTAGAAGTGATAGAGATTTTCAAAAGAACTTAGGAAATATGGTTGATGTAAGTTTGTTTGAAAAAGTAAACGGCAAAAAAGCATATGAAGCAAAACTTGAATCTTTTTCAGATGACAGCATAGTTATAAACGACGGAAAAAATCAAATACAAATTCAAATAAAAAATATTGCAAAAATTTGCAAACATATAGAGTTTTAGGAGGAAAAAATGGTAAACAAAGATTTTTTTAAAGCACTTGATGATTTGGAAGCAGAAAAAGGAATAACAAAGGAGTATTTTTTGGAGTCTCTCACAACAGCTCTAACAAATGCTTATAAGAAAAACTATGGCGAAGGAAGAAAAGTTGAGGTTAAACTTAACCCAGACAAAAACACTATCAAAATTATTGCATATAGAGATATTGTTGAGGTTGTTGAAGACCCAGAAACACAAATTTCTTTAGAAGATGCAAAACAAATAAAGAAAACTGCAAAACTTGGTGAACAAATTGCAGAGGAATTTTCTCCAAAAGATTTTGGTAGAATTGCAGCCGGTGCAGCAAAACAAGTTATCACTCAAAAGTTAAGAGAAGAAGAGAGAAATCTTGCTTATGGTGAACTCGAAGGCAAAATTGACACTCTTGTTAGTGGAGTAATTAGAAGAACAGAAAATGATTCTATTTTTATTGAAATTCCTAACACCAGCATCGAAGGTGTTATGATGCCTCAAGACCAAATTCCTGGAGAAAGTTATAATATTGGAGAAAGAATCAAAGTTTACATTAAAAAACTTAGAGAAACAGCTCATGGCGTGCAAGCAGTTGTTTCAAGAACAGCTCCAAACTTTGTTAAAGAACTTTTCAAACTTGAAGTTCCAGAAATTCAAGCAGGAATTATTGAAATAAAAAATGTTTCTAGAGAAGCAGGAGTCAGAACAAAAATAGCAATCAGCAGCAAAGACCCACAAATTGATGCACTTGGTGCTTGCGTTGGTCAAAAAGGAACTCGTGTTAACGCAATCATTAACGAACTTTGTGGAGAAAAAATTGATATTGTTGTTTATAGTGACGACGTGTTTGAATATATTGCTCGTGCGCTTTCTCCTGCAAAAGTTGTAAGTGTTGAAATTGATGATGCAGCAAAAAAAGCATCAGTTATTGTTCCAGACGACAAATTATCTCTTGCAATTGGCAAAGGTGGTGTTAATGTTCGTCTTGCAGCAAGACTTACAAACTGGAAAATTGATGTAACAAGTGAAAGCAAAGCAAACAAACAAACTAAAGAACAATCAACTGTTGCAAATGTTGAAGATCTTGATGATTTGTTTGGAGATATTAACTTAGACTAAGGAGTTATTTATGAAAACAATTCCACAAAGAACTTGTATTGTTTGCAAACAAAAAGGCGATAAGTCAAATTTTGTAAGAATAGTAAAAACCCCAAGTGGAGAAATTGCTATTGACAAAACAGGAAAACTTAATGGAAGAGGAGCTTATGTTTGTGACAATATTGAATGCATTAAAAAAGTTCAAAAAACACATGCACTAAATCGTGCGTTCAAATGTGAAATTTCTGATGAAGTATATCAAAAATTGGTAGAAGATTATGGAAAAAATTAAAGCATATATTGGCTTTGCAAAGAAAAGTGGAAATATAGCTTTTGGAATTGATAATGCACTTTCAAAAAAGTCAAAACTAATATTGTACTCAAGTGAATTATCAGACAATTCAAAAAACAAAATAAAAAATTCTAAAATTGAAAATATTGAATTTGATAAAGATGAATTTAATAAGCTGGGAGAAAGTGCTCTTGTTATTGGCATATTAGATAAGTCCTTATCAAATGCAATCAAAAATAATAAAGGCGTTTAGGAGGTATATCTTGGCAGCTAACGCAAAAATAGATTACGAAAATATTAAACAAACTCAACAAATGTTAAGAGATGGAGTTCTTAACTCTTTTTCTACTAACTTAAAAAGATTAAAGAGTGAACTTGACAAATTCTCTAGCATTCTTGCTCAAAAAGAAAGCTCTTTTGTTAAACAAAAAAATCAAGAAGAAGAACAAAAACAAAAAGAGCAGGTTAAAAAGCAAAAACCAGCAGAAGCTCCACAAGCTCCACAAACAAAAGTTAGAAGGTTTGATGATAAAAAGGAGCAAGAAAGAGCTCAAAAGCCAGCTGGACAAAATTTTGCAAAGAAACAACAAACTAAGCAAAATGATAAAAAACCTGTTAGCATACAACCTCAGTATGATATATCTTCGCTCTCAAAAAACAACACACACAGTGCGCCAAAGAAGAAAACTTTTGATAATCATGGTGGCAGTGATGATAAGCGCTCAATGAACAAACGTGCTCTTGTTATGCGTGGATATATTGCAGATGAATCTCTTGAAGATGATGGCGAAAATGTAAGAATGGGCAGCAAGAAAAAAGTCAAAAAACAAGTTCAAGAGAAAAAAGTTGAAGTTGCTCCAGCAATAACACATGCAGTTATCACAACAGATAATTTAACTGTTAAAATGCTTGCAGAAAAAATTGGTAAACCAGCAACTCAAATCATCAGCAAATTCTTGCTACTTGGCAATATGGTTAACATTAATAGTAATATCGATTATGAATCTGCCGAACTTATTGCAAGTGAATTTGGTGTTACTCTTGAAAAGAACGTTGAAAAATCATACGAAGAAAAAATTGCTGAAATGATGAAAGATAACACAAGTGAAGAAGATAAAGAAGTTCGTCCACCAGTTGTAACAATCATGGGTCACGTTGACCATGGTAAAACATCTCTTCTTGACTATATCAGAAAATCTCATGTTGCAAGTGGAGAAGCAGGTGGAATCACTCAACACATTGGTGCATACCAAATTGACGTTAGTGGCAAAAAAGTAACATTTATTGATACACCAGGACACGAAGCATTTGTTGCAATGCGTGAACGTGGTGCAAAACTAACAGATATTGCTGTTTTGGTGGTTGCGGCAGATGATGGCGTTATGCCTCAAACCAAAGAAAGCATTAAACACATCAAGGAAGCAGGTATTCCTATGATTGTTGCTGTAAACAAAATTGATAAAGACAATGCAAATATTGAAAGAGTTAAACAAGAACTTGCAGAAAACGGAGTTCTTCCAGAAGAATGGGGTGGAGACGCAATACTTGTTCCACTTTCGGCAAAAACTGGTCAAAATGTAGATAAACTTATTGAAATGATTTTGTTTGTTGCAGAATATCAAAATTTAAGAGCAAATCCAAACAAAATGGCAACAGGTGCAATCATTGAAGCAAGACTTGATAAAGGTCTTGGAAGTGTTGCAACAGTTTTGGTTCAAAACGGAACACTTCATGTTGGGGATTATGTTGTTATAGGAATGGTAACAGGCAAAATTCGTGCAATGACAAATGATAAGGGCGAAAGGGTTAAGTCTGCTGGCCCAAGCACACCAGTTGCAATCATGGGTCTTTCTGGCGTTCCAAATGCTGGTGACACACTTTATAGTGTTGATGAAAAAATGAGTAAAAATCTTGCAATAGAGCGTCAAGAACTTGCTCGTGCAAACATGATAAAGGGTGCCGACCTTTCTATTGAAACAATGATGAATAAAATTGCTGATAGTAACTTCAAAGACTATAACGTTATTGTTAAAGGTGACGTTCAAGGTTCTGTTGAAGCACTTAAACAATCACTTTCAGCAATTGCTAATGAAGAAGTAAAAGTTCGTTGCATTCATGGTGGTGTTGGTAACATTACCGAAAATGACGTAAGCTTGGCTATTGCATCAAATGCACTTATTGTTGCATTCAATGTAAAACCAGAATTTTCAGCAAAAATTATTGCAGAAAAAGAACATGTTGAAATTCATAACTCAAAAATTATATATGAAGTTCTTGATTATGTAACTCAAAAAATCAATAAAATGCTTACTCCAAAATATAAGGAAGTTGTTTTGGGTCATGCAGAAATCAGAATGATATTCAAAGCAAGTAAGTTTGGTGCAATTGCAGGAACTTACGTTCAAGATGGTAAGATAACAAGAGATAGCAAAGTTAGAATATACAGAAAAGATAAACTTATTTTTGAAGGTGAAATTAACACAATTCAAAGAGAAAAAGATCAAGCCTCAGAAGTTAAGGCAGGGTTTGAATGTGGTGTAACATTTAAAGACTTTATTGATTTTGCTGAAGGCGACACTTTTGAAGCATATAAAATGGAAAGAATAAACTAGGGGAACCATTATGCAAGAAAATGTAAGAATGAAACGCATTGATAAAGAAATAGAAAGAGAAGTTTCAACTATTATAAATAATAAAGTTGAAGACCCAAACATAAAAGGGTCAATTGTAACTATTCATGAAGTTAAAACTTCTCCTGATCTTTTGCAATGCACAATCAGCATTAGTGCGATTGGCAAAGAAACAAAAAAATTGGTTGATTCTTTAAATAAAATTAAAGGATTTATTAAAAGTGAACTTGCTAAAAGCATTAAATTAAGAAGCCTTCCAGATTTAAAATTTGTTGAAGACACAAGTTATGAATATAATATTAAAATGGCAAAACTTTTTGATGATATTAAGCGTAAATAATTTAAATTTAAGCATTAAAAAATACAAAATTGCAACAAATTGCAAATTTCAGTAATATAAAAGAGGAATTTTATGGAAAAAATCGCAAATTTTATAAAAAAATCACAAAATATTGCAATTTTGGCACATTATAAAACAGACTGTGATGCAGTCTGTTCTTCTTTATCTCTAAAATTAGCGTTGGAAAGTATAGGAAAAAAAGCAGATGTTTTAATTGATAGCAATTTGTCTTTTCAAATGCAAACTTTGCCTTATTGGGATAGCATAAATAAAAAGACTATTGAAAAATATGATTGTTATGTTTGCTTGGATACGGCAACTCAAGAAAGACTTGGAAAAAACAAATTTAAGATTATGAAAAACAGACAAATTTCAGTTGCACTAGATCATCATGCCACAAACGAAAAGTTCTGTAAACTTAATTATGTTAATGAAGAGTATTCATCAACTTGTGAATTATTATTTGATTTTTTCAATTTATTAAATATAAAAATTTCAAAAGACATGGCAAAATTGATGCTAACTGGAATATACACCGACACAGGTAAACTTTCTTATAATAATGCGAAGCCAAAAACAATGAATATTGTTTCAAGCCTTCTTAAGATTTATGGTGAACCAATTTCAAATGTGTGTGAACCAATTTTTTCAAACAAAACAATGGGAGAATTTGAACTTACCAAATTTGTGTATTCAAATTTGGAACTTTGTGAAAATAATCAAATTGCATACCTTGCAATTAATAGAGAAGATTTTAAAAAACTTAACACAACTATAGAAGATACTCATGGTCTCACAGATGTTGGAATGAGTCTTGCCTGTGTTAAGGTGATGATTCTTGCAAGTCAAGATAATGTTGAAGATTGTTATTATGTGTCAATTAGGTCAAAAGGCACAATTTCTGCAAGAAAAATTGGTGAAGCTTTTGGTGGTGGTGGACATGTTAATGCATCTGGTTGTAAAATTTTTGATAATGCAAAAAATGTTAAAGAAATGCTTATTAAAGAAGCAAAAAAGGTGCTTGTATGATAGGGTTTTATAATATCAATAAACCGGTTGGAATGGGTAGCACAAGTATTGTTTCAAAAATAAAAAGAATCACAAAAGCAAAATGTGGACACCTTGGCACTTTAGACCCAATGGCAACTGGAGTGTTGCCGGTTGCAGTAGGCAAAGCAACAAAACTTTTTGATTACTTTTTAAATAAAGATAAAAAGTATTTTGCAATTGGCAAATTTGGGGTTTTAACCGACACTTTGGATAGCGAAGGCAAGGTTATAAAAAGAGACAACAAAAAAGTAACTTTGCAAGACATAAATAGTGTTATCAATGAATTTGTTGGAGAACTTTCTCAAGTTCCACCAATATATTCTTCAGTGAATGTTGATGGAAAAAGAGCATATGACATTGCAAGAAGTGGAAAAGAAATAGAACTTAATCCAAGAAAAATTAATGTATATTCGCTTAGTGCTCAAGAATATTCAAATGAAGGTTGTTTTTCTTTTGAAATTCATTGTTCGGCCGGCACATATGTGCGTGCGCTCATCAGAGATATAGCAGAAAAACTTGGCACAGTGGCAACAACAGTTTGTATAATAAGAACAGCCAGTGGTCCATTTAAAATTGAAGATTCTTACTTACTTGAAGATGTTGAAAATGGTGACGCAAAATTAATAGATATAGCAGATGTTATTGATTTGCCAAAGCATGAAATTTTGGAAGAAGAAAAAATAAAACTATTAAATGGCATGAATGTTAAAATTAATTTGAATGACGGCGAATCATTGTGCTATTATAAAGGCAACATTATTGGCATTGTTGAAACAAAACAAGGCTATTCAAAAATCAAAATTAATTTATGGGAGAAAGTATGATAAAATTTGGTCCATCAGGATTTTGTGAAGACTTTTTGGCGGCTGGTCATAAAAAAAGCGAAGAGCTTGGTGATTGGCTTGATGAACATAATCTAGATGCTTTTGAGGTGTCGTTCACAAATGGTATAAACTATGGTGATGAAAAGTGTAAACTATTGGGAGATATGTTCCGTGAACATAACATAACTGTAAGTGTGCACGCTCCATATTATATAAATTTTGCAAATCCAGACCCAACAATGATTGAAAAAAGTATTGGGTATATAATAAACAGCTTAAAGAAAATGAAATTGCTTGGTGCAAAATGCTTGGTTTTTCATCCGGGCTCGCTTATGAAACAAACAAGAGAAGAAGCACACGCAAGAGTAATGCAAAATTTAAAGCTTTTGCTTGAAAGATTAAATCAAGAAAATTTTGATTTTGAGTATTATATTTGCCCAGAAACAATGGGTAAGCATGGGCAGTGTGGAACTGTTGCAGAAATTGCAGAAATGTGTTCACTCGACACAAGAATTATTCCAACACTGGATTTTGGACATATTAACAGCTTTGGACTAGGTAATTTAAAAACCGAAGCTGACTATGAAGAAGTGTTTCAAATTTTGAAATCATTTATTGGTGATAGATATAAAAAAGTTCATATTCACTTCACACATATTGAGTATGGTCCAAAGGGCGAAGTGAAACATGTTAAAATGGAAGATAATCCACAAAATTTTGGACCAGAATTTGAACCACTTGCAAAGGTTCTTAAAAAACTTGAGATAACAGGTGAAGTAATCAGCGAAAGCCCAGGGCATCAAACAAGGGAAGCTGTTTACATGAAAAACACATATAATGGCAAATAGCCGATAATTGCTTGCTTTTGGGCACTAAATATGATAGAATATATTCATTAAATGGAGGATTTTTATGATTACAGCAGGAGATTTAAGAAAAGGTGTAACCTTTGAAATGGACGGTAAGATTTACATTGTTGTAGATTTCTTACATGTTAAACCAGGAAAAGGAGCAGCTTTTGTTAGAACAAAACTTAAAAATATTGTAACAGGACAAGTTATTGAAAAAACTTTCAACCCAGTTGAAAAATTTGAAAAAGCTCACATAGAGCGTAAAGAAATGGCTTATCTTTATAATGATGGTGGACTTTATTATTTCATGGATAACGAAACATACGAACAAATCCCACTTAACCATGATCAAGTTGAAGATGCGCTTTTGTATATCACAGAAAATATGAATTGCACAATTCAATTCTATAAAGGTGAAGCATTTAGTGTTGAACCACCAAACTTTGTTGAACTTACAATCACAGAATGTGAACCAGGTCTTCAAGGTGATACATCAAAAGCAGGAACAAAACCTGCAACAGTTGAAACTGGCTTAACACTTCAAGTTCCACTTTTTGTAAATAAAGGTGAAAAAATTAGAATTGATACAAGAACTGGAACATACATGAGCAGAGCTTAGTTAAAATTAGACTTCTAACAAGAAGTCTTTTTTATTATTAAATATTTTAAAAGCTGTCAAAATTTGACAGTTTTTTTGTTGTATATTGTATCATAGTTGATTTGTAAAATAAATAAACATAATGTAATGAAAAATATAAAAGATTTAATTGGTGACAAATTATATAACTTGATTTTTTCTAAATTTGAAGAACATCAAGTAGAGGAAATCAGGGTAAGGGCAAATTGCCCACTTGTTGTGTGCACCGGTGGTAAGAATTTTATTGTTTCGATGTCCTCTGGTGATTATATTATTAGTGATGATGATATTAATCATATTATTGCTGCAGCAACAGAAAATTCAATGTATGCAGTTCAAGACCAAATTAAACAGATGTATATTTCATATTATGGTGGAATACGAATAGGTATAACTGGTGACATTGTTGAAGAAAACGGAAAGATTATCACGGTAAAATATATAAATAGCTTAAATATAAGATTACCACATGAGATTAAAAATTTTTCAAATATTGCGATGAATTTTATCCATAGTGGTGGAATAAAAAGCACACTTATAGTAAGTGAACCAGGTGCTGGCAAAACAACACTCATAAGAGACATAGCAAGAAATCTATCACATTGTGGAAAGATATATAATGTGCTATTAGTTGATGAAAGAAAAGAAATTGCGTATTGCAATAGTGGCAGACCCACACTTGATGTTGGAAGCTTTACAGACATTATCTCGGGTGGTAATAAAAGCTTTGCTTTTAACTATGCAATAAGATCATTAAAACCAAATGTAATAATAACTGATGAACTGTCAAGTAAAGAAGATTATTTGGCTGCGGAAAAAGCAATTTTAAGTGGGGTTAAAGTTATTGCTTCAGTTCATGCAAAAAATCAACTTGATGCTTACACTAATGAAAACATTAAACATATGTTAGATAATAATTTTTTTGAAAGGATAATTGTTCTTTCTGAAAACGCCCCAAACAGATATCAAGGAGTGTATGATAACAAACTTAAATGTTTGTATATGCCGTATTAAATGAAGATATTTTTATGTGGATTAATAGTGGTTTTATCAGGTTTTGTTGGAGTAGTAATTAATTCTAATTACAACAAAAAATATGCATTTTTTAAAGATTTATATACCTTTTTTAACAGTCTAAAACTAAAAATTGCGTTTTTTAAAGACAAATATGAAGAATGTATATGTGACTATTTAAAGCAAAAACCAAACAATAATTTTTATGTTGAGCAACTTAAATTAATTAAAAATAATCAGTTGACTGTTTCAAATTTAATTAATATAATGCCTAATATTTTGCAAGAAGAAAAAGAGTATGTTGCTAATATAATTACAACAATTTGCTCAAGCGAATATAGTCAAAGTGAAGAAGTGATTGCTACTGCAATAACTTTTGCTCAAGATAAAATGAAAGAATATTATAATCAAATAAATACAAAAGGAAAAATGATTCAAAAAATAGCGTTATGTGTTGGCTTAGTCATAAGTATCATAATTTATTAAGGAGAAGATAATGGATGTTTCAATAATATTCAAAATAGCAGGCATTGGTTTAATTACAGTTGTTGTTTCACAAATTCTGCAACACTCTGGAAAAGCTGAAATAGCAACGCTTGTTAATCTTGCAGGACTTGTGATAGTGCTTGCAATGGTGCTTGGTATGATAGGAGATTTGTTTCAATCACTTCAAACAATGTTTAGTTTATATTAGGTGATGTTATGTTGATTAAAATAATATGCATAGGATTGATAACCATCATTATCAGTGCAATAATAAAGCAATATAGACAAGACATTAGTTTAATTATTAGTTTGAGTGGGGGATTGATAATTGTTTTATTATCGTTAGATGGGCTAAAAGAAATTATTGATAGTGTTTTTAATTTACAGGCTGAATCAAATATATCATTTGAAATACTACTGCCAATAATTAAGATTTTGGGTATTGGATATATAACAGAATTTTGTGCAAGTGCAGCTGAAGATGTAGGGAATAAAACAATAAGTTCGAAGGTTGTTTTAGGAGGGAAAATAGCAATATGTTTGGTTACTATTCCAATAATAAAAAACATGTTAAGCGTTATTTTCTCATTACTTTCAAGTGTGTAATTGTATTTATTATATCAGTTTTGTTTTTAATTAATTTTCAGTATTTAAGCAAAAACAATATGTTTTTAAATAGTTTAAACCATAAAAATGCATTTTTTGTAAAGGTGCATAATTATGCATATGCAGAAGAAATTTCACCAGAAGAAGAACTTGAAAATCAAACGAATAAGATTTTAGATGAATTAGATTTGTATGAAACAGAAAAATATTTTGAAGAAAATCAAGACTATTATCAAAAGATTTTTAGTGTTACATCATTTAGAGAATTATTGAACAAAATTTTAAGTGGAGAGTTATCTACAAACTTTGATTCAATTTTTAAAATCATTGTTCTTGCAATAAAAGAAAATTTAGTTTCTTTTTTGTCGCCACTTCTTGTTATCTTTATGATAATGCTTTTGTCGTCAATATTCAAAAGTATTCGACCCAAAATTTCAGAAAATTCAATTAGTAAAATTATTTTATTTTCTTCATATTCAATCGCAGTAACTATAATTGCATTTTTGTTTTTTAATTGTTTAAAAAGTGTTAATGGAATAATAACTCAAATGCAAAATCAAATGAATGGGGCATTTCCTATTGTGCTTCTTTTGATGTCGGCAGCCAGTGGTAATGCAAGCGTGGCAGCATATAAACCGATGGTACTGGTATTATCTAATGTGGTTTCAAATATTTTTACAAAAATTCTTATTCCAATTGTGATAATAACGTTTGTACTTGGCGTCGTTGGTGGTATAACTGAAGATAATGATTTTAAAGGAATAAAAGAATTTTTTTCATCTAGTTTCAAGTGGGTACTAGGGATATCATTTACAGTTTATTCGGCATTTATGACCATTCAAGGTATAACGGCATCAAGTGCAGACGGCATAGTTATAAAAACAACAAAGTATGCAATCAAAAATTATGTACCAATGCTAGGTGGGTATATTAGTGATGGTTTTGAGGTTGCAAAAGTTGGCAGCATAATCATAAAAAATGCAGTTGGTTTTAGTGGTATTATTTTGATGTTAGTAACAATTCTTTCCCCAATACTTTTGATATGTGTGTTTCAATTATCTATAAAGTTGGTGGAAGGGCTGTCTGGAGCCGTTGGTGGTAAGATTAGTGGAATATATAGTGCAACAAGCAAAAGTTTAACGTTGCTACTAGTTGTGTTAATTGCGATATTTATGATGTATTTCATTTCGATGATGCTTTTAATATGCTCGCTAGGTGGTGTGTGATGATTGAAAGTTTTTATAAATTTGTTCAAGTTGTGTGTGTTTGTCAGGTGATAAAAATTTTTATTTCTATTATTATTCCAGAGAATAAAGTCAATCAAATTATTACTTCTTCGGTTAATATTATTATAACGTTTGAAGTTATGAAAAGTGTTGTTGAAATTGTTAAAAACATATTTAACATATTTTAAAAAAAAGTGCAAAATTTCTTATAAATATAAAAAAAATACTATAAATTTCGCTTATTTAACAAAATTTTTGCATTTTTTAAATTTGATAATTGTAATATTTACTCTTGCAAAAACATAAATTTTTTATAGGAGCAGCTAATGGAAAAAAATGAAAAATCAATTTTAAAAAGCAAATTCTTTTCATTCTTTTCAAACAAAAAAACTCTTGTAATGATATTGGCGTGTGTCTTGATTGCAGTGGTGTTATTTACATTATCAAACAAGGGCACCAAAAAAAATAGTGAAGCAACAAATGAAACAACAAACACGGTGACAGCATATTCAAAAATGGTTTCAAACGAATTAGAAAATATTCTGTCAGCAGTCAGTGGAATTTCAAATGCTAAAGTTTTGGTTGTGGTTGAGTCAACTCCTGTTAAAAAATATTTAACTGCTTCAGATGAAGTTGTTTTGAAAAAAAGTGGGTCATCATCTTCGCCGGTTGAACTATGTGAAGTGTATCCAAAAATAACAGGGGTGCTAATCATTGCAAAAGGAACAACAAACCTTAAGGTGAAAAATGATATTTTAAATGCGATATCAGCAGTATACGGAGTGGACATAAGCAAAATTGATATTTTGGAGGGTAAGTAATTTAATGAAAATATTTGGGTTTAAGGAGGGAAATCAAATGAGTAAAAAGAAAAAAATATTTATAGTTGTGGCAATGGCGTTGTTACTTGTTGTAACAGGATACTTAAACATTGCTCTTAATAAAAACACTGAAGAAAATAATATTGCTGCATCAACAACATACAATGCAAGTTTTTTATCAACATACAGGAGCAATAAACTTGCTACAAGAAATACAATGCTTGAATATTATGATTCGATTATAAGTTCAGGAAGTGAAGCACAAATAGCTGAAGCAAATTCACTTAAAATGGATTTAGCAAGAAGAATGGAGAGTGAAACCATTCTTGAAAGCATGGTTATGGCATCAGGATACGAAGATGCAGTTGTTACAATTGCTGATGAAAATACCACAGTTATGGTTAAAGCCGATGGACTTAATAGCGATGATGTTTCAAAAATTTTAACAATTCTTGTGGGAGAAACAAACACAGATCCAACAAATGTAAAAATTATGAGTGTATAATTGTGGCGCCAAAATATGGCGCTTTTTTTGTTATTATTTATATTTAATAAATAAAAAAGATTGAAAACTTTATTTTTTCATGTTATACTAAACGTAGTAGAAATAACTTAGGAGATATAAAATGGTTAATGAAGCAATTCCAGTAGCCGAAGGCGAAGTAAAATATAAAGATAACGTTGTGCTTTCTATAGTAAACTTGGCAACTCAAGAAATCAACGGAATTGCAGGAATAAGCAGAAATGCAATATCACCTGCAAAAAGAATGTTTAATAAAAAATACCACAAAGGCGTTGTGCTTGAATTTGTTGAAGGTGGAGTTTATGTTGACGTGTATGTTCGCATAAAATTTGGATACTCAGTTAGAGATGTTGCTTTTAGAGTTCAAGAAAACATAAAAAGTAGCATAGAATCTATGACAGATTTTAAAGTGCAAGAAGTCAATGTTCATTGCACAGAAGTTGTCTTTTCAAATGATGAAGAGGTTGTTTAATGGAAGAAGACATCAATAAATACAAAAAAATACAATTAATTTTGATTGTGGCAATGGTTGCTATATTTGTTGCTGAATTTATTTTGTGTTTAGTTTATGCATTCAATAAATCTCCAATACTAATTGGACTTATGGTTGTGGTAATAGTTGCATTTGCAACTTTAATGGTTGTCTCAATTATTATAAGTCATAAGTTTGCAGGTGTAAAACAAGTGGAAAGAGTGGATGCAACAGAGGTTAATAACGAACCACTAACTATAGAAGATATCAGTAAATTACAAATTGATGAATAAGTGAGAGTAAAAATGAAAGGAATAATGACAAAGAAATATTTAACATGTTTTTTAATGCTGCTATGTGCAGTGTTAATGCCTGTGTTTTGTGCTGTTAATATTCCTATTTGGCTTTGTATATTATTATCTTTGATTTTGTTAGGGCTTCAAATTTTGTTTGCTTTCTATTTATATAAATTAACATTAAAAATGGTTAAACAAAGAGAAAAAGAACTTGAAGAAGCCAAGAAAAAAGCTCAAAAACAAACACTATTAGATACTTATGCAATACTTGGAATTAATCCACAGTATAAAGCAAATGGTTCACTAAAAGATATATTTGAGTTGTTAAAAATAAAGCCTGAGTATGATAAAGATGGCAAAAGAATTTTAACACCATATGAACTACTAGAAGTTAATCCATTATTCACAGAAACAGGGGAAGAAATTCCTTATATATTTAGGATTAAAAATAGAGTTAAAGCACTTGTGAAGGCAAGTGGTAGTATCCCTCTTTACTATATTCCAAGAAGAAGGTTAACAGAAAATGAAAAACAGGGAGTAAAAACTGTTCCAATTTTACCACCAGAAGAAAAAAGAGAAACCCCTGCAACATTTGCCGGTTCAACTAAGGTTGTGGCAAAAACAAATTCCAACAAGGCAAACCCAAAGAAAGCAGCAAATAACAAAATTAATTATGGCAATAATAGGGTAGCTATTTCTAACGCCAAAATAGATAAATATAAAATTGGTAAAGAAGTAAAAGTAAACCTAGACGCAAAAGGCAAAGCTGTTGAAGGTAATCAAAAAAAATTGGTTGATTTTACACCTGCTAAAGAACCAGTAACGAATAAACCTCAGCCAGTTGTTGAACAAAAGCCAACCGTTCAACAAAAACCCGAAAAAGAGGTGGTTAATACTAACCAAACAAAGCCACAAACACCTAGCAATACAACTCAGACAATAATTAACAATAGTGATATTGATGGACTTTCTCTTGAAGAGAGTGCAGATGAAAATTCGCTTAACGGGGTTAACATAGAAGAATCAAATGATATAAGAAGAATTGATGGACAAAAAATTCAAAATATTACTGATGAAGATTCAATAAATAATGAGGCACTTGGTAGCACTATAAAAGTGATTATAAAGAATCAAAAAATAGAAGATGTAAATGATGATATTAATGGAAAATCATTGTAAAATTAAGAGGAAATAATGGACAATAGAAAGAATGCAAGGGAAATTGCTTTTAAATTAGTTTTTGAGTATTTGTTTTCAGGTGATAAAAACACTGCGTCAATGCAAGAACTTTTTGAAGAAAGCAAATTAGTTAAAGAACAAGATTATGTTTCAAAAGTTTATTATGGAATAATTGATAAATTTGAAGAACTAAATAACTTTATTGCAAACAATGCAATAGGGTTTGCTGATAACAGAATTTATAAAATAGACAAAGCAATTTTGCTTGTTGCTCTTTATGAAATGGACTATATGGAAGATATTCCAAAAAAGGTTAGTATAAACGAAGCATTGGAACTTGCTAAAAAATATTCAACCGAAAAAAGCCCATCATTTATTAACGGAATTTTAAGCAAAAAAGTGTAGTATGGAAACAATAAAACTAAACATCACACAACTCAATACAATCATAAAGCGCATAATTGATGCAGAAGAGTTTTTGCGCGTTATAAGCGTATATGGTGAAGTAACAAATTTTAAAATATCTGCAGGCAATGCATATTTTGATATAAAAGAAGAAGGTGCAAGTTTATCTTGCATATTTTTTGGTGCCAGCAATTTAACTATCAAAAATGGGGATATGGTTTTATTAACTGGCAGACTTAATTACTATGTTAAAACCGGAAAACTCAGCTTTATTGCTAGCAAGGTTGAAGAGTATGGACTTGGTGAATTATATAAACAATTTTTGCTGTTAAAAGAAAGACTTGGTGCCGAAGGCCTTTTTGATGAAGAAATAAAAAAAGAAATTCCAAGATTTGCCAAAAAAGTTGGAGTTGTAACCAGTGAAACAGGTGCAGTAATTCGAGATATTGTGCATGTTGCAAAAAAGAAAAATAAATATACAGACATTATTGTTTATCCAGCAAGAGTTCAGGGAGAAAAGGCAGAAGACGAGATTATTGCTGGTCTTAATTATTTTGAAAATACCGATGTTGATGTTGTTATTATTGCTCGTGGTGGCGGCTCATTTGAAGACTTAGCACCATTTAACACAGAAAAATTGGTTAGAGCAATATATGCGTGCAAAAAGCCAATAATCTCTGCAGTTGGACACGAAACAGACTTTTCATTATCTGATTTTGCAAGTGACATGCGAGCGCCAACGCCAAGTGTTGCTGCAGAAATAGCATTTTTTGATTATGAGCAAACACTTCAAGATCTAAATGATGTTATAAAAAAAAATATAGAAGATTCAAGTTTGATTATAAGCAGCAAGCAAGAAAAAATCAAAGCACAAGATGAGCAAATATTAAATCAAATTCAAAATATAATTGGCAATAATTATTTGCTTACAAAATCGGCCATGTCGCAAGTTTTGTCAAACTATACACTTAATATTGAAAAACAAAAATCAAACTTAAATAAACTCACGGCAGTAATTGAAAAATCAAATCCAATGAATATTTTAAAATCTGGTTATTCAATAACAGAAAAAGATGGAAAAAGAATAAATTCAATAAAAAATATTGATGTTGGAGACAATGTTAAAATCACGCTCACAGACGGAAGCATTGATGCAATAGTAAAAAGTAAGGAGAAAAAATAATGACATACGAACAAGCATATTCAAAATTAGAAGAAATATCTATTAAATTAACAACAGATGTTGGTCTAGACCAAGCTGTTAAACTTTTTGAAGAAGCAATAGAACTGAGCAAAGTTTGTTATGATAAATTAAAAGCTGCAGAAGGCAAAATTCAAGTGTTTAAAGGTGAACTTGAAAACCTTTCACCACTTAAAGTTGATTAGTTTGGAGGAGAACTATGCTTGAAAGCATCAGTATAAAAAATATTGCACTTATTGATGACATAACCATTAACCTTGGTAAAGGTCTTAATGTTATCACAGGTGAAACAGGTGCAGGAAAAAGTTTGGTTGTTGGGTCAATAGCATTGCTCTTAGGAGACAAGGCAGATAAGTCTCTTATAAGCTATGATAAAGACTATGCCTATATTGAAGCTGTTTTCGTTTCAAACAATAAAAAAGTTATGGCTTTTTTAGATGATGTTGGTATTGATAAAGATAGCCAAATAATAATTTCAAGAAAGTTATATAAAGAAGGTAAAAATGAGTGCAGAGTAAATGGCAAATCATTAACTTTGTCTGTTTTGAAAAAATTGACGTTAATGCTTATGGATTTGCATGGTCAATTTGAACATCAATCAATACTTTCAAATGATTATCAATTGCAAATAATAGATAAACTTGGTGGAGAGAATTTAGAGAAAATTAAGGGTGATTTTCAATCAAAATTTGAGAGATATCAAGAGGTAAAAAAGGAGCTTGCAAGTTTTACTGAAGATGATAAAGAAAGAGAAAGACTTGTTGACCTTTATGATTATCAAATTAATGAAATATCGGATGCTAATTTTATTGAAGGCGAAGAAGAATCATTAAAAGAATACCGTCTTAAAGTTTTAAACATAGAAAAAATTATGAACGCATTAGAGAACGTCAGTGAACTTGCGTCAAATGGAATGGATGGCAGTGGTGGACTTACAGATATCATAACCAAAATGATAAGTTTGCTTTCAAGCGTAAGTCAATATTCAAAAGATATTGAAGAAGTTTGTGAAAGAACTCAAAGCTTAAGAATAGATGGCTCGGATATTATAGACACAATAGATTCAATCAAAGATAATATGGACTATAACGAAGAAGAAGCAAAAGCAAATGAAGAAAGGTTAGATTTGCTCAATTCTTTCAAGAAAAAGTATGGTTCAAGCATTGAAGAAATTAATGCTTATCTAGATAAAATTACTGCCGAAAGAGATAGACTTAAAAACTCTAAAGAACTTATTGAAAAACTAAAAGCAGAAAAATTAGCTGTAGAAAATCAGTTAACAAAAATAGGTAAAGATTTAACCGAATGCAGAAAATTTGTTGCAAAAGATTTTGAAACAAAAATCACCAACGAATTAAATGATCTTGCAATGAAAAACACTAAATTTGTTGTTGATTTCAAAAGTATGTCTATTGATGAATCAACAGGTGATGGTTTAGACAAGGTTGAATACTTATTTTCAGCCAATGCCGGTGAGCCTGTTAAACCACTAAACAAAATAATTAGTGGTGGAGAAATGAGCAGATTTATGCTTGCTGTAAAAAATATAACAGCAAAAATTGAAGATATTCAAACAATGATTTTTGATGAAATAGACACCGGTGTAAGTGGTTTTGTTGCAGGTGAACTTGCAAAAAAACTTTTGACTATTTCAAAAGATAAACAAGTTATTTGTGTTTCTCACTTGTCTCAAGTTGCGGCATATGCAACAAACCAGTATTTAATTACAAAATTAACAAACAATGGTCGCACTCACACAAATGTATATTTGATGAATGACAAAGAGAGAGTTGATGAAATTGCAAGGCTTATTGGTGGAAAAATAACAGAACATTCTGTTGCTCATGCAAAAATGATGATGCAAGAAGCCAAGGAATTTTATAAAACAATAAAATAATTTTGTATAAAACTTATAAATAAAATAAAAACTACGCTTAGGAGTAGTTTTTTTAATGAGAAAAATATTAAATAGAATAATTGCACTGTTTGTGTGTTTTGTATCAATATTTTGTTTCTGTCCAAAATATGTGCAAATTAATTATGCTAATAGTGTTTCATTAAAAGAATGGTTTGAAAATACATTTTTTAAACCTCAGCAACAACAGCCGTTGCCAGAGGTTTATGTGGGAGGAATTCCTCTTGGGTTCACTCTTGAGTGTGATGGCGTTATTGTTATTGCAGTTGGAAATGTTCACACAGAGGAAGGGGTTGTTTCCACAATTAAAGAAGGAAGTATTGAAAACGGAGATGTTATAACTCAAATAGATAATATAAAAATTACAAGTGTTCAAACAATAAATGATGAAATGAAAAAACAAGAAAAAGAGAACAGAGAAGTGTCTCTTTTAGTTAAAGGCAAAACTGCAGAAAAGCAAGTCAAAATTCTGCCTGCAAAAGATGTCATTTCAGATGAATATAAATTAGGTCTATGGGTTAGAGATAATTCGGCAGGAGTGGGAACTCTCACTTACGTTAAAGATAATGGAGAATTTGGAGCACTTGGCCACTCTGTGTGCGACATAGACACAGGCACAGTTCTTCCGGTTCGTGGTGGTGGAATATATAAATGCAACATAATTGGTGTGGAAACAAGCAAAAGGGGCTCGGCAGGTGAATTAAAAGGACTA
>CAMOCH010000010.1 GCA_946610655.1 uncultured Clostridia bacterium | reverse complement strand
AGATATCCAAAACCCTCAAGATTATCACCGTGTTTACCAATGAACACGGCTGCATCTTCGCCGGTTACATCAACATAAAATTGTTCTTCTTGTTCTTCAACATAAACTTCAACATTAAGACCCATAAGTTTTGTAAGTTCTTCAACAAGTTTTTTAATTCTTTCTTCGGCTTCGCTAGATTCTTCCAAACTGAGTCTTACTCTTGCTTTGTTAAATAGTCCTGCTTCTTCAAGAATAGAAATTTTAACATCTTCTCTTGCAACACCAAGTTTATATAGACCAATTTCAATTGCTTGGTCAACAGTTTTTCCTTGAACTTCAATAGATTTCATTATCTTTCTCCTTTTGCCATTTTTCTTTCGATTCTGTTTGCTTCTTTTTCTAAAAATTCATTAACTTCGGCTTGTTTTTTTCTGAAAACAAGAGCAACAATTCCATTAGTTGCAAAGCCAATAAGCGTGCTCATTATTGAGTTGGTTACAACATATATACCAAACGCAGCGTTTGTTGTTAAAACGAAAATCGCCATCATAACAGGAATAAGCAATTTCATGAACCACATTGATTTGCTTTGTGGATTTGCTTGATTTACTATTGCTTGAGCTTTCTTATTTTTGTTTTTTGTTGATAAGTCGTTAAGAAGTTGGCTTGCAACAGACAAAAGTACTGAGAATACTGCAAGCAAATAATAACCATTCCATGTTCCTGTTTGAGTTTCTACTCCACTTGCAATTTGATTGTATTCATAAAGTGGCACAGGGTTTGTTTCTGTGTCTCCAATTCTATTTACATAATTTTGATATTCACCAATTTTGCTATTGTTAGCCATTTTTTGAAGTTCTGAGAATGTTGGAAGTGGACTTTTGTGTCCGTCAATAACCCAAATATTCTTAACCCATAGCCAGTTTTGAGCAACGTCTCCCCATTTTGCTTGAACAGCAGCTTTTGCTTCGGCAATAGCTTCGTCCCATTTGGTTTGTTCTGCACTGTCATCAAGAGCTTCATTTTTTGCAACTTTTGTTGCAACAACTTCATAATCTTCATATGTTCCATAGCTTGCTGTTACGCTTTCAACATATGTTGTGTGAAGATTGTCATATTGATTGATTGCTTGATAACTTGAAAGTTGTCTGAGCCCACTAAAAAGTGAGAAGAATATAACCATTGTTAAAACAATGTTAACAAGCATGACAATGCATGATCCATAAACATTGTAACCCTCTTTTTTGTAGAGTGCTTGTGTTTGTTGTTGAATCATTTGTTGGTTATCGCCATACTTTTTACGAAGTTTAGCAAGTTGAGGCGCTGTTTTTTGTTGAACAAGCGCTGTTTTTTTGCTGGAATGCTTAATAAGATAGTCAAGAGGACTTAACACAAGTTTAACAAGCATAATTAAAACAAGTATTGTCCAGCCATAACTTCCTACCCAACTATGAACCCAATTAATAAGGTTTGCCCATAGTCCTGTTGGCGCATTTATTGCTGCCACCATAGATGAAAAATCCATATTTTTCTCCTTACATTATATTTTTATAAAATTTTTTTGGATTTATTGGCACACGATCGTCTCCACCTTTTGAAAAAGGATGGCAACGAAAAAGTCTAGAAATGGTTAATTTAAGTCCAACAAAAAAACCCCACTCGGCAAAACTCTCTGACGCATATTGCGAACATGTTGGAGTAAATTTGCATGTGTGGGGAATAAATGGGGATATGCAAAATTTAAATATTTTTATAAGCCCAAGTGCTATATATTTTGGAATACTTATTATAAATTTAAAAAATTTTTTCATAAACTTAACCACAAAGAATATTGGCCTTTTTTAAAAGATAATTCACATCTTTTTGAAGTTCTGCAAAACTTGCTTCTGCAGCACTTGTTTTTGCAATAAACACCACATTAAAATTTGGATTTATTTTTTGCAAATATGGAATCACACATTCTCTAATTCTTCTTTTAACAAGATTTCTAGTTACTGCGTGACCTAATTTTTTTGATACCGAAATGCCAACTTTAACATTTTTGTTTTTGCTTGGGCTAAAATATAACACCAAATTTGTTGAGCCAACACTTCTGCCAACTCTGTAAACATAGTTAAATTGATATTTCTTTTTGAGCCTATATTCTTTGCTAAACATTTTTTTTTGCCTTATTTTATGCGCAAAGTTTTTTGCGACCTTTGTTTCTACGGCGAGCGAGCACGTTTCTGCCACCTTTAGTTTGCATTCTTGCTCTAAAACCGTGAACTTTATTTCTGTGTGCTTTTTTTGGTTGATAAGTTCTTTTAGTCATGATTTTCTCCTTATTGTCTAAATAATTACGCAAGACTAAGTATAAACGAAAAAGCCAAATATGTCAAGTGATTATTTTCAAGCAATTTTCTATACTTATATTTAGTATTTTTTATAATCTACTTGCAAATTTGGCATTTTGATGTATAATAAACATATGGAAAATTTAACAGATACTATTGTTGCAATTTCAACTGGCTCCACAAGTGGCGCCATTTCTATTGTGCGCATGAGTGGAAAAAATGCGCTTGATATTGCTGACAAAATTTTCTTTACTTCAAAAAATAAAAAGCCTAGCGCTTTTACCCCAAGAATGCTTGAACTTGGAAAAATTAAAACTAAAAATTTTAGTGAGCAAGCTCTTTGTGTTGTATTTTTTGCACCAAATAGTTACACTGGTGAAAATCTTGTTGAATTTCAATGTCATGGAGGACTTAAAGTTGCAAATGGCATTGTTGAAGAATGCATAGATAAAGGCGCAAGACTTGCCACAAACGGAGAATTTACAAAACGCGCATTTATTAATGGCAAAATCAGCCTTGCTTCTGCCGAAGGTGTTATGGATATTATCAACGCCGAAACAGATGCTCAAATTCGTGCTGGATATGACCTTCTTAATGGAGACCTTTCAAAGCTTGCCTACTCTGCTCAAGATGAACTTACTGATCTTCTTAGTGAAATTGAAGTTTCTTTCGATTATCCAGAAGAACAAATTGAATATATTACAAAAACCAAAACAAAACAAAGACTCATTGAACTTTCTAACAAAATACAATCTGTTTTGGAAACAAGCAAAACTGGTGAAATTATTCAAAATGGCATAAGCATTTTGATTGTTGGAAAACCAAATGTTGGAAAATCTAGTCTTCTTAATAGTTTGCTCGCCCGTGAACGTGCAATTGTTACAGATATTCCTGGAACAACCCGTGACACAATTGAAGATAGTTTTGTTATTAATGGCATTAAAGCAAAAATTATTGATACAGCTGGCATTCATTCAACAACTGACATGGTTGAAAAACTTGGCGTGGACAAAGCAAAAGCTCTTATAAACAGTGCTGACATCATTTTGTTTGTAACTGATAGTTCTTCCACTCTTACTGAAGAAGATAATCAAATTTTTGAACTTATAAAAAGCAAAGAATACATTAAAATTGCAAACAAATCTGACATTTCAAAAAGTTTACAAAAAGAACCAAAAACAATATATATAAGTGCAAAAACTGGCGAAGGTATTGAATCTCTTAAAAAAGAAATATATTCAAAATTTGCAAGTCCTAGTCTTACAGAAGGTGGCGTTATTATTACAAATGCAAGACACAAACAAGCACTTGAGGAATCACTTAAAAATATAAACAATGCAATTGCCGACATAGATAATCAAACACTTGATTTAATTTCAATAGATTTAAAACTTGCCTACTCTGCTCTTGGTGAAATAACAGGAAACACCACCGGCGAAGATATTATTGATGCAATATTTAGTAAATTTTGTTTGGGGAAATAGTTATGAAATTGATATCAGATTATTTTAATTTAGACAGCAGCGAAATGGAACAAATTGATGCATGGAAAAATCATCCTTATGCCAACAACTTAAGAAAATACTTATTCAAAAACTGTGATGAATATGGCATGCGTGATTTGGTTGAAGACCATTTGCATCACTGCTTACACGAAAACACAAAGCGTCTTGCTGTGTGCTATAAAAACCCAGAATATAAACTTGCTAATGGAGAGGAAGAAATTGCCGGGTTTGCTCTTATTGAAATTTACAAAGATAAACGCTCTAAAGAACGTATTTGTTACATTGATTACATTTGCACCAACCCAGAATATTTGTTAGCAAATATTCCTGGCGTTGGAAGATATATGATTAACGACATTGTTAATAACAACGATAATGTGCTTGACCTGAGAAAAAACCAACAAATTGATTTATTTATGGCGCAAATTGTTAAAGACAATGTTGCAAGCAAAAAAATATTTAAAAGCGCAGGATTTGAAATTGAAGAAACTCCATCAAATTTTGTGGCTATTAAAAGACAACCATCAGAAACTGATGAAAATGAGAGGATTTAATGAAATATGATGCAATAGTTGTAGGTGGTGGACACGCCGGCGCAGAAGCATGTTTGGCACTTGCAAGAACTGGAAATAAAACACTTCTTGTTACCCTCACAAAAGAGGGTATCACTTTTTTGGCGTGCAATCCATCAATTGGTGGCACTGCCAAAGGTCATCTTGTGTGTGAAATTGATGCCCTTGGTGGCGAAATGGGTAAAAATGCAGATGCAACCACTCTGCAACTGAGAATGCTCAATCTTGGAAAAGGCCCTGCTGTTCACTCTCTTCGTGCCCAAGTTGACAAAAATGCATACCACAGAACTATGCAACATGTTTTGGAAAATCAAGAAAATTTGGACATTGTTGAAGATGAAGGTGCAAAAATATTAACAAAAGATGGTGCTGTTTGTGGGCTTGTTACTGCAAGTGGAAAAACTTTTGAATGCAGAGCAATTGTGCTTGCATGTGGAGTTTACCTAAACAGCAGAACAATAACTGGTGAAATTATTAAAGATAGTGGTCCTGCTGGATTTTCAAACAGCAAAAATTTAACTCAAAGTTTGATTGAACTTGGCTTTGATATTAGAAGATTTAAAACCGGAACACCACCTCGTCTTGACGGAGATAGCATTGACTACTCAAAATTTGAAGTGCAAAAAGGTGATAAAAATATTCAAACTTTCAGCTTTTTAACAAAGCGTGCAAAACCAAACATAAAAGTTTGCTATCTTGGCTATACCACCGCAAAAACAAAACAAATAATTCTTGACAATTTGGACAAAGCTCCTATGTATTCTGGAGTTATCAAAGGTCTTGGTCCAAGATACTGTCCAAGCATTGAAACAAAAATTGTTAGATTTAGTGATAAAGAGCGTCATCAAGTTTTCCTTGAACCAGAAACACTTGACAACAATCAAATTTATGTTCAAGGCATGAGTACAAGTATGCCAAAAGATATTCAACAACAAATGATAGAGTCTATTGTTGGTCTTGAAAAATCTAAATTTGTTAAATATGGCTATGCAATTGAATATGACTGTATCAATCCGCTCAATCTGTACCCTACTCTTGAAACAAAACTTGTTAAGGGCCTTTATTGTGCTGGTCAAATTAACGGAACAAGTGGCTATGAAGAAGCTGGCGCACAAGGTCTTCTTGCAGGAATTAATGCAAGTTTGCAGCTTCGCGGCAAAGAGCAAATAATTTTATCTCGTGACAGCAGCTATATTGGTGTGCTTGTTGACGACCTTACAACAAAAGGAACAAACGAACCATATAGAATGATGACCAGCCGTGCAGAATATCGACTTCTTTTAAGACAAGACAATGCCGATCAACGACTTACTCAAATTGGCCGTGATGTTGGGCTTGTTGATGATGAAAGATATGCAAAATTTTGCAAAAAGATGAAAAACATTCAAAAACTTAAATCAAAACTTTCAAAAACTATTCCTCCAAGCAAACAGCTTGATGAATATCTTGCAAGTGCCCACGAAACACCTGCTCCAAGAGGGCTGACTATCGATAATTTGTGCAAACGCGCAGGCACCGATTTATATCAGGCAAACAAAGTTTTACATTTGTTTTCTGGCTACAGCAAAGCAGAAATTGTTGAAGTGGGAATCGAATCAAAATATGAAGGATATCTATCAAGACAAAATCAATTGATTGAACGCACAAAAAAGCTTGAAGAAAAGCGCATTCCAAAAGACTTTGATTTTACAAGCATAAAAGGCTTACGTCTTGAAGCAGCAGAAAAACTTAATCAAATTAAACCACTATCTGTTGGTGCTGCAAGCAGAATTTCTGGAGTTAACCCAGCCGATATAACAATTCTACTGATGCATTTATAAAATAAAAAAGAGCAAAAATTTTGCTCTTTTATTTTTGATAATCAAACGCGCCTTCTTTTTTGTGCATATATTTTTTTATTGCATGTTTATCAATATATATCGGAAAATTCTTGAATTTTGAATCAAATTCATCAATTTCTTTAGTCTTTTTATATGCTCTGAAATATTCACTTACTGTATAAAAATTCTTTTCTTCGTTTAAATTTGTGTAATAATCATAAGCCTTGTTATTAACAACCACCTCAGCTTTCCAACCATTATTTTCAATTTTGTCAAACAGTTTATCCATTATATAGCAAAAATTGTGTTTAATTTCTGGTTTAGATTTGCCTTTAACCAAGCCTCTGTTTATAAAAAATTTATATTGTTTTCCTTTTTCAATTTCAGAAGCTCTAACTGCATTATATTTTCCATTATTGTTTTCAAAAACTTCAATATAAAATATGCAATTAACATCTTTATCTTCTGTGTAACAACAAATAACTTGTTTGTTATCTGTAAACATATTTTGAATAACACATTCCATAGAGCACCCCTCCCTACTAATATCATAATAGCATATAGGAAGAATACATGTCAATTTTATTCAACAGTAACACTTTTTGCCAAATTCCTTGGCCTATCTGGGTTAAATCCACATTTTACTGCAACTTCATATGCAAGCGATTGCAGAGGCAACACAGCAGCAATTGCTGCCAATTTTTCATCTGCAGCTGTTTGCAATTTTATGTAATTAAAATTTCCACTTAAGTTTTGATCAGTCAATACAACAACCTTTGCACCCCTTGAGCAAACTTCTTCAACAGCATTGAGAGTTTTTGCTGCTATATTTTTATTTGTTATAATTGCAAAAACAATCGTGTTTTCATCAACAAGAGCAATTGTTCCATGCTTTAATTCACCAGCGTAATAGCCACAAGCATCTTTATAAGTTATTTCCTTAAGTTTCAAAGCACCTTCCTGTGCAGTTATTCCATCATATCCTCTGCCAATAAAAAACACTCTTTTGCTTTTTTGCACTATTTCAATAATATTTTTATCAAATTTTGCAGAAATTTGGCGTGAAAATGTGATAATTTTATTAAAGCAACCAGTATTTTTTGCATTTTTTGTTGAAAGTATGTAAAATACTGCCAGCATTGCAGAATAAACCTTGGTGCTGGCAACTCCAATTTCTTGACCTGCACAAAGAGGCAACACAAAATCTGCACCACCTGCAAGCGTGCTATATTCAATATTTGTCATAGCGACAACCTTTGCTCCAATTTCCTTTGCCATATTCATAACTGCAAGAGTGTCTGCAGTTTCACCACTTTGGCTAACAAGCAAAACTAATGTGTTTTTATCAATAATATTTTCCTTATATCTAAGCTCACTTGCAATATACGCTCTTGCGTTTAAGTTATAAGTGTCATTAATCCATTCTTCACCAAGCAAACATGCATGAAAAGCAGTTCCACACCCACTTAAAACAACATTTTTTATATTATTGAATAGATTTTTATATTTAATTGTTTCAACCAGTTTTGAATAAGTTTTTGCTATATTAAATAAAATTTGAGGGGTTTCTGCAATTTCTTTTTGCATAAAATGCGAAAATTTGCTCAATTTTATATCATCAATATGATAAATATTCTTAGTTTTCTGCAATTTACATGGTTTACTATCTTTATAAAACTTTAAATTGTCTTTGTCTATTATAGCGCACATGCCATCTTCGAGCGAATAATAATCGTTTCCTTCAAAACAACTTATATCACTTGCAACAAAATAACCATCTTCTGTTTGTGATATATACAAAGGACTTTTATTTTTTGCAACATACAATTTTTTAGAACTTCTTTCTATTAAACAAATGGCATAACTTCCAGAAATTTTTTTTAGCATTTCAAAAAATCTGGTTTCTATCGCCCCTGAAATTTCTTCCATAAGATTTGCAATAACTTCGGAATCTGTTTGACTTGAAAACTTGTTTATTCCAATTTTTTCTTTAATCTGATTATAATTTTCAATAATTCCGTTATGCACAACTGCAAAGTTGTTATTATACGACACTTGTGGGTGAGCATTATTTTCACAAACTTTTCCATGCGTTGCCCATCTTGTGTGACAAATACATATATCCGCTTGTTCTTGATCATTTGTGGCATTTATTAAATTTACAATTTGCCCCACTTTTTTTCTGCAAACTATATTATTGTTTTTAATGTATGCAAATCCTGCACTATCATAACCCCTATACTCTAAGTTTTGAAGTTTTGCAAGTATTTTTTTTACACTTATATTTTTGCCAACATAGCCAACTATTCCACACATTTTTCATCTATCTCTTTTATTTTATTTTCAATTATATTTTCTATTTTTAAAGCCAACGGATTGTTACTTTCAATCATAATCCTTATAACATTTTCTGTTCCACTTGGTCTTACAACAATTCTTCCATCTTCCAAAATTTGCTTACTAACGCGAATAACATTTATAATGTTCTCATTTAATAAAACTTGTTCTTTGTTCTTCACAAAAACATTTTTTTGAATTTGTGCAACTTTATCAAAATGCATAATTTCATCAACATCTTGATTTGCAAAAATTTTAAGCAATAATAAACAAATCAAAAGACCATCACCAGTTGGTTCAAAATTTTTGCATATTATATGCCCTGCTGGCTCACCACCCAAAGTTGCCCCAAACTGTTTCATACTTTTGAGCACATTTTTATCTCCAACGTCTGCCCTTTTAAACAATATATTTTGGCTTTTAAATACTTTTTCTACACCTAAATTGGAAAGAATTGTTCCAACTATGCAATTTGATGGTATTAATCTGCTAAGAGCGAGCAAAATGTTGTCACCTGTGTAAATTTGTTTTTTTGTTGCAACAACAATTCTATCTGCGTCGCCATCAAAAGCAAACCCAACATCAAGATTATTCTTTTTTACAAACTCAAAAATACTATTCGCATTTGTTGCCCCAACACTCTTGTTGATACATTTGCCAGTACCTGTTCCCATAAATAAAACTTTTTTATTGTTTTTAAATATTTTTTTAACAAATTTTGTCGCGCTTCCATTTGCACAATCTATTGCAATTTTTTTATCAAAATGCGACAAAAATTTTAATAAAAAGGATATATATTGTTCTTTAAGTTTTGGACAATATGTAACCTTTCCAATATTATTAAAATCTTCAAACAAAATCTTATCTAAGTTTTTTTCAATTTGTTTTTCACAAATGCAATCAATTTTTTCTCCAAAACTATCAAAAATTTTAATGCCATTATAATTAGCCGGATTATGACTTGCAGATATTTCCACGCCATAGTCAAAATTTAATTTATTTGTTAAATAACTTATGCAAGGGGTTGTTGAAACACCAACAGTAACAACACTTGCACCACCAAGCATAAGCCCAATGGAAACTGCAAGCAAAATGGTATTACCACTTGGTCTGTTGTCTCTGCCTATAATAACTTTCATATTTTTTTTTAGTTTTGACAACGCCGAGCCAACATGCATTGCCGAAACAAATGTTAAATCTTTTCCAATTTCTCCACGTATTCCATCTGTCCCAAATTTAAGCATCTTGTTTCTTCCTTATGTATTTTGTTTTATAATTTTCTTTAATAACATAATCATTTTTTTGTATAACAAAATCATTTTCTTTGGTAGATTGTCTTATTGTTGCGCCTGCACAAATATATGAATTATCAGCTAAAACTATTGGAGAAATAATATTGCAGTTGCACCCAATAAAACAGTTGTTTCCAACATAACTTTTATGTTTTTTTGCTCCATCATAATTTGCAAAAATAACCCCACAACTTATATTGCAATTTTGACCAATTTCTGCATCTCCAACATAAGCATGATGACTAATTTTTGTATTATCACCAACAATAGAATTTTTAATTTCACAAAAATTACCCACTTTGACATTTTGACCAAGCTTAGAATTTGGTCTAATATGCGAGAATGGCCCAACTATTGAACATTCTCCTATGAAAGCATTTTCCACAACCGAATTATGCAATTTTGAACCTTTACCAATTGTTGAACCAATTATGTAGTTACCAGGAAGCAATGTACTGTTTTCTTTAATCACACTTCCACTATCTACATAATTATTAGGATAAATTATCACATTTTTTTCAATAATAGCATCGTCTGCAATATAAGTTGTCTTTCTATCAATAATAACAACATCTTTATAATTTTTATTCATCAAAACCTCTAAAACTAAGAATTTAATATACTCTATGAAAAATCTAAAAAAGTTGTTAAATTTAAAAATTTTATATAAAAAAGCCCTAAAACCCATGAAAAACCTAAAAAAAATGGGCTTTTTTTGAAAAAAATGTTTAAAATTGTTTTACTCGTCAATAATTAATATGCTAATATATAGTTAGTAAAAAGCAGGAAATGCTTAAAACTATGGAGGATTTGTTATGAACAAAGGCGAATTTTTAAGAGCAGTTGCTGACGCTTCAGGAGCAACACTTAAAGCAACAGAAGATTTCTATAAAGCATTTGTAGACGTTGTTGCTAAAGAAATGAAAAAAGGAGAAAAAATCACACTTGTTGGCTTTGGTACATTCGAAGCTAAAAAACGTGCAGCTAGAACAGCTAAAAACCCACAAACTGGTAAAACTGTTAAAGTTGCTGCTTGCAAAGCTCCTTCTCTTAAATTTGGTAAGAGCTTCAAAGAAAGCATTAACTAATTTATAACAAACAAAAAAAATGAGCGAAATCGCTCATTTTTTTATTTTTAATTTTTATAAGTTATACAAAATAACTTGTTTTTCTTTTAAACTTTTTTGAACATCAATAATTCTTTGGTTACTGCTCCCCCTAAATTTAAGAGAAATATCTTTAAGTTCTTCAACAAATCTGCCATCAACCAAAACATCAATTTGTTCAAGCATAGGGATTGTAAACTGTGTTACTGCTCTACTGCTTCCAAGAAGCTCTTTATCAAACACAAAACCTGTGTAACACCAAATTACTTTATTTGGAAATTTTTGTCTAATTTCTTTTAGCAAGTTAGTTAATGCTTCTTGATTTTCTGGTTCAAAAGGTTCCCCACCAAGAAGTGTTATTCCAGATATATAATCAGGAGCAAGATATTCAAAAATCTTTTGTTTAATTTCTTCAGTAAAAGGATCACCATAAGAAAAATCCCATGCTTCTTTATTAAAGCAGTTTTTACAATGATGTCTGCAACCACTAACAAACAAAGAAACTCTAACGCCTTTTCCATTTGCAATGTCATAAGGTTTTATTGTTGCATAGTTCATGAGATTTCCTCCTTTTGTAATCAAAAAGCGAGATGCCTCGCTTTTTATGTTTTTTTATTTACCTATATTATAAGTGAAGAACTCTATCACGAATTTCTTGTGTTCTGCCTTGGTTCCAATATTGTGTTCCAATATATCCACAAGTTCTTCTTGTTACATTCATTTTTGTTTGATCGTGATTGTGGCAGTTTGGACATTCCCAAATAAGTTTGCCATCTTCTTCAACAATTTGAATTTCTCCATCGTAGCCACAAACTTGGCAATAGTCACTTTTTGTGTTAAGTTCTGCATACATGATGTTGTCATAAATAAACTTAAGTAAGCTCATAACAGCATCAAGGTTATTTTTCATGTCTGGGACTTCAACATAAGAGATTGCACCACCAGGACTAAGACGTTGAAATTCACTTTCGAATTTAAGTTTTGTAAACGCATCAATTTTTTCAGTAACGTGAACGTGATAGCTGTTTGTGATATAGTTTTTGTCGTTTATTCCAGGAATAATTCCAAATCTTCTTTGCAATGCTTTTGCAAACTTATATGTTGTGCTTTCAAGTGGTGTGCCATAAAGTGAGAAATCAATATTTTCTTTTGCTTTCCACTCTTTGCATTTATCATTCATGTGTTGCATAACTCTAAGTGCAAATTCTTTGCCATGCTCATCTGTGTGAGAATAGCCTGTCATATATTTTGTACATTCATAAAGACCTGCATAACCTAGAGAAATTGTTGAATAACCACCATAGAGAAGTTTATCAATTTTTTCTCCCTTTTTAAGTCTTGCAAGAGCTCCATATTGCCACAATATTGGAGCAACATCACTGATTGTTCCCTTTAATCGGTTATGTCTATACATAAGAGCTTTGTAGCAAAGTTCAAGTCTTTCATCGAATATTTTCCAGAATTTCTTTTCATCTTTTTCGCTTGAAAGAGCAACATCTGGAAGGTTGATTGTAACAACACCTTGGTTAAAGCGTCCATAATATTTTGGTTTGCCATTTTCATCAACATATGGTGTTAAGAAACTTCTGCAACCCATGCAAGTATAGCAATGACCTTCTCCATTTTTATCAATTTTATATTCAAGCATTTTCTTTTCACTGATGTAATCAGGAACAAGACGCTTTGCGCTACATTTTGCAGCAAGTTGTGTTAAATAATAGTATGGACTATCTTCATGAATATTTTGTTCCTCAAGAACATAAATAAGTTTTGGGAATGCTGGAGTTACCCAAACACCAGATTCATTTTTAACACCTTGATAACGTTGGTTTAAAACTTCTTCAATAATCATTGCAAGGTCTTTCTTTTCTTGTTCATTTCTTGCTTCGCCCAAATACATAAACACTGTGATGAATGGAGCTTGTCCATTTGTTGTCATAAGTGTTACAACTTGATATTGAATTGTTTGAACACCACTTGCAACTTCTTTTCTTAATTTCTTTTCAACAATAGCATCAATTTTTTCTTCTGAAACTTCTATTCCTGCTTGCTTAAACTCATCAAGTGTTTCAGCTTTAATTTTCTTTCTGCTATCATCAACAAATGGAGCAAGATGAGTAAGACTTATGCTTTGTCCACCATATTGAGAAGATGCAACTTGTGCAATAATTTGTGTTGCAATGTTGCACGCTGTTACAAATCTGTGTGGTTTTTCAATCATTGTTCCACTGATTACTGTACCATTTTGAAGCATATCTTCAAGGTTGATAAGGTCACAGTTATGCATATGTTGCGCATAATAGTCCATATCATGGAAATGAATAATGCCTTCGTCATGGGCTTTAACAATATCTTGAGGCAAGAAAATTCTTCTTGTTAAGTCTTTACTAACTTCACCAGCCATGTAGTCTCTTTGAACACTACTAACTGTTGGGTTTTTGTTTGAGTTTTCTTGTTTTACTTCTTCATTCTTTTGTTCAATCAAACCAAGAATTTGATCATCTGTTGTATTTTTCTTACGCGCAAGCGCACGTGTATATCTATATGTGATATACGCACGAGACAAATTAAACGCATTAATTTCCATCAAAGAGTCTTCAACCAAGTCTTGAATTTCTTCAACGTTTAATGCTCTTTTTCTCTTTTTAGCAATTTTTGTTATGTTTTGAGAAATCTCAGCAATTTTTTCATCTGAAATTTGGCTTGTTTCAGAAACACTTTCGTTAGCTTTTTTTATTGCATTATAAATTTTTGATTCATCATAAGTTGCTTCTGATCCATCTCTTTTAATAATTTTCATAAATCCGTCCTCCTAAGTGCTCGTTTTTAACAACATAGTCATAATATACCATATGTTGTGCCACAGTCAACAATAAAAACACAATATTTTGATTTTTTGTGCAATTTGTACAAATTTATAATTTATTAAAAAAAGTGCTTGATTTTTTAATTTGGTTATACTTTATATCAACAATAAAAATAAAAAACACCCCAAATGTTTATAAAATATACAAATGAGGTGTTTTTCTTATTTTTTTGTTATTTAAATTTTTTTAATTTTTGCGAAATTTGACTAAAATTTAAGCAACTTATTCAATGCTTCTTTTGGTGCTGCCATCAAAAAGATGCCAAGTTTTGGCCCTTTATTTTCACCCAAAACAAGATTATAAACAATTTGGAAATATCTTTTTTGAGTTGCTTTAAGAGTTGCTTCATCTTCTTCACCAGTTTTAACAACTGCATAAAGAGCTGTTTGAAGTTCATCAACGCTGTCATAAGTTGTATTAACAATATCAAGAGTTTTCTTAACCCAAACTTTTTCTGCGCTTGAGAGTGTTTGATAAAATTCTTCATTTTTATTTTCAAGAAGATTAACTTGATATTCTGAGCCATAATTTTCAACCCAATGTTTTGCTCTTTCAAGTCTTTCGGCATATTTTTGAGTTGTTGTGTCAATACCTTCTTTCTTTAAAATGCTTGCAAGAAGTTTTTCATCAAAGTTAACAATTGGCAAGAATGTTGCAAGATAGCTAAAGTTTGGATATTCTTGATAATCTTCTTTAACATCTGTCAAATTCAAAATACTTTTGTTAAGTTCATCAATTGTTCCATCAAAATATTTTTTAACCCAACGATCAAATTCACTATAATATCTAACAACATCATTATCAAGAGAAATGTTAAATGCTTGCATTGGCATATATTTGCCATAGAACCATTTAATAATGTTTGGGTCATAAACTTGCAAAAGGTCTGTAAGAGTAAGGACATTACCTTTTGATGAGCTCATTTTTGCTCCGCCACCTTTAATGCCAATAAAGTTATATGCATTATAGATTGGTGGTTCATAACCAAAAATTTCTCTTGAAACTTTTTCGGCAACGTCATGACTTCCGTTGAGTGTACTATGATCCATTCCACCTGTTTCATAAACAACATTTTCAGCTTGCCAACGCATTGGCCAGTCAACTTTCCATTGAAGTTTGATGTTTCTTGCAGAAGAAATATTAATTGTTTGTTTATGTCCACAAGCACAAGAATATTCAATATCTCCAGTTTTTTCATCATAACTTAAAATTTTCGTGTCGTCTTTATCGCACTTGTCACAATAAATGCTAATAGGATAAAATGCATCTCTTTCTCCCTCTTCAGCATCTTGTGTTCTAAAGCTGTCAATAATATCAAAAACTTGTTTACGTTTATCCATTGCAAGTTTAATTTTATCGGCATATCTTCCACTTCTATATTCTTTGCATTGCTCTATAACTTCTGGAACAATTCCCATTGTTTTTATTTCATTCAAAAAACGTTTTTGAAAATATTCTCCATAGCTTTCACCTTTGCTAAAAGGGCTAGGAATGTCAACATATGGCATACCAATATATTGTGCCCATTCTGCAGGAATTCCACCAGGAACTTTACGAAAACGGTCAAAGTTATCGAGGCTTAAAATAAAGCGAACATTTTTACCCATTTGCTTTAAACTTTTTGCAACCATATATGGCGTTACTATCTCTCTAAAATTTCCAATGTGAACAAAACCTGATGGACTAACACCAGATGCAACGGTGTAAACATCAAGATTTGGTCTTTCTTTAACAATTTTTTGTGCAATTTCTTCTGCCCAGTTCATAAATATTCTCCTTTTTTTTAAAAAAACTCAAAGCTGGCTAACTTTGAGTTTTATTTTTCTCTAAAACAAAAAATCAACCAAACATATTTAGTCGCAACGTTTTTTTGATTTTTTTGCTTTAATTATCATTTTTTATCTCCAAAAAATTAATAAGCAAATTATATTCCAAAATGTTAAGTTTGTCAACATAAATGAAATATTTTATTTTATCCAAAACAAATTCTAAACAAAAAATGCCATTCATATATTATACAAAATGCAAAAAGGATTTTTTATGGACGAATTATTTAAAAAATATAACACTTCAAAAAACGGACTATCTTTAAAGCAAGTTGAAGAAAATAAAAAATATGGAATAAATCAATTAACAGAACATAAAAAAGATGGTTTCTTTAAAAAACTTGTCAAACAATTTACAAATTTGATGACAATCATTTTAATAATCTCGGCCATTGTTTCAACCATAATCAGCATTGCAACAAAAAACTATGGAGACATTTTTGAAGGAGCACTCATTTTTGTTATTGTTATTGCAAATTCAATCATTGGAGTTATTCAAGAAAACAAAGCCGAAGTTGCTCTTGAAAGTTTAAAAAAATTAGCAAGTCCAAAAACAAAAGTTATAAGAAATGGCAAAGCAGAAGAAATTTTTTCTTCCGAGATTGTTGTTGGTGATGTTGTTTTGCTCTCCAGTGGTGACGGCGTTCCTGCCGACATTCAGCTGTTTGAATCAAATAACTTAAAAGCTGACGAAAGTTCTCTCACTGGAGAAAGTCAAGCTGTGTTCAAAACCCACACAAAACTTAGTGATGAATCTACCCCACTTGCTGAAAAACATAACTTTGTTTTTAGTGGAACAAACATAACCTACGGAAGTGGCAAAGGAGTTGTTGTTGCCGTTGGCAAAAACACGCAAATGGGCAAGATTTCAAATCTTCTTCAAGAAAAGCAATCAAAAACACCACTTGAAAAGAACATGGAAAGAATTGGAAAGGTTATCACATATGGCGTTTTGATTGTTGTGGCAATTGTGTTTTTAACACAACTTATATTCAACCGTGAATTCAATTTTTTGCAAGCATTTTTAACATCAATAGCACTTGCCGTTGCAGCCATTCCCGAAAGTTTGCCTGCAGTAATCACCATTATTATGGCTCTTGGAGTTGAAAAACTAGCAAAACACGGTGCCATTGTTAAAACACTTTCAAGCGTTGAAACACTTGGCAGTTGCACCTGCATTGCAACAGACAAAACAGGAACGCTTACGCAAAACAAAATGCAAGTTAAGCACGTTGCAATTTCTGGGCAAATATATTCAAATTTTAATAACCTAGATTTGTCTTTACTCTTTAAAGCAATCAGCTTATGTAACAACGCAACTTTTTCAAATAATGATATTTTGGGCGACGCAACCGAAACAAGTTTAATCAATTTTGCGCAAAAATATTATGATTTAAATCAAAACACAAAATACCCTAGAATTCATGAAATACCTTTTGACAGCACCAGAAAAATAATGACCACTGTTAACAAAGTTGACGACAAAAATATCATGTTTTGCAAGGGTGCACTGGATTATATTATCAAAAATTGCAGTTTTTGCGATAATAATGGATATATTGAACCAATCAACTATGATAAAATTCGCAAAATCAACACTCTGCACGATAAAATGGCTGAAAAAGGCGAAAGAATTATCGCAGTTGCATACAAGCCAGCAGACAATTTTGAAGAAAATAATTTAATATTTTTGGGGTTGGTTGGTATTATTGACCCACCAAGAGAAGAAGTTAAAATTTCAATAGAAAAATGCAAACATGCAGGACTTAAACCAATTATGATAACCGGAGACCATCCCGTTACTGCTTTTGCAATCGCAAAAGAACTTGGTATTGCAAAAACAGAAAAAGAAGTTATCACAGGGCAAGACATTTCTTCAATGAGTGATAAAGACTTAAAAAAAGTTATAAAACAATTCAGCGTGTTTGCAAGGGTTTCTCCCGAACATAAAACAAGAATTGTAAAACTACTTAAAAGATCCGGCCATATTGTTGGGTTTACTGGCGATGGCATCAACGATGCGCCAAGCGTTAAGCTTGCCGACATTGGTGTTTGCATGGGGAGTGGCAAAGATATTACAAAAAGCGCAAGTGACCTTATTATTTCAACCGACGACTACTCCACAATTGTTATGGCAATTGAGCAAGGCAGAACAATCTTTTCAAATATTCAAAAAGTGCTATTATTTTTGCTATCGACAAACATTGTTGAAGTTTTGGGCATTTTTGTAACATCAATAATCATGCCAGGTGCAACATTTTTACTGCCAAGTCAAATACTATTTATAAATCTTGTAACAGATAGTTTACCAGCATTTGCCCTAGGGCTTGAAAAATCTGAATCAAATATCATGGAAAAACCACCAAGAAATCCAAAATCAACAATATTTTCAGGAATTGGTTGGCACATTCTTTTGCAAGGCTTCACACAAACATTTTTAGTCGTAATAATGTTTACAATTTCCTTGAATTTATTTGACAATCAAATTGCCAGCACCATGGTGTTTATTACAATTTGCATCATGCAAATTATCCACTCGATCAACTGCAAAACAACAAGGAGTTTAACAAAAGTTAACATATTAAACAATAAAACATTTAATATCAGTTTTATAGTTTTGTTTGCACTAATACTTCTTATAAGCACCATTGCTCCACTTCAATATGCATTTGGCATTTCGCCACTTTCAGCAATACAGTGGCTCACCGTTATTCTTTGCAGCATATCAATAATTCCATTAACTGAACTATGCAAATTTATTATCAACCACCCAATAAAGGCAAAGAAAAAAGCAAAAATAAAAACAAAGGTAAAAACCTTTACATAAAAAAGTGGGAACTTTCCCACTTTTATTTATTCAATATTTTATTATCTTTTGCAAAGTTTGAAATTTCCAAAAATGGCTTGTCATAATTATATCTTTCTTGTCCAAAAGTCATCCACATGTAAGACCAAGAGGCCCCTTCATCAATAAGTTTTGCAACTTTTGGTTCTCTTGCTCTTATGTTGTTTGTTTGAAAGTTCACATCAACACACTTTTGTTCATCATAAAGTTTGCATTGAACATCGCACTCAAGTTTGTCGCAAAAATATGCAAATTTTGCTTCATTTGTTTGTCTTGCATCAAATTCTTCAATAATTTCTTTAATATAATAATTTGCCAAATCTTTCAATATTTTTGCAACGGCTGCATGACCTTTTGCGTTTTTTTCTTCTTTTGTTATTTGATAAAAAGTAAAGTCTCCAATAACAGTCTCTTCAAGTTCATGAATGGCCAGCATCATTATAACTTTTTCAAAGTCTAAATCTTTATACTCTTCTTTATATTCTGAGTATATACCAAAAGCTAGCATTTGAACACCATAAACATGTTCTGCAACGCTTTCAATTCGCTCTCTTTTCACATTCCAGTTTTTCCAGCCGGTTCTAACAACATCTTTAAGCGTGTTGCAAAGTGTGTAAAATTTCAAAACTTTTTCTGCTCTTTCCATATTTTTGCTCCGTTTTTGCACTTTTTATTTATAATTACATTCAAATATTATCATTCTGATAAAATAATTGTCAAATAAAGAATATTGACAAATATGAATTTTGTGTTATAATGTGTTTAAATAGGAGGACTTGACTATGGAAAAATATGTTGTTAAATCCCAATATGTTAATGAATTTGTAAAAGGTTTAGGCTATAATCCAACCGGCAAAATTCTTGATATCAGCGGCGAAATTCATCCAGACACTTCTTTTAATGGTGAACTTGTTGATATTGAACTTCTTAATGCATTTAATCAAAACGTTTATCTTCAAGCAACAATAAAGACTGAAGAATTTAAAATATATCACTATGAAGATAGAGAAACACCACATATTTCTGATCAATCTCAAAAATGGATATTATTCCAAATTGAAAAAGACAAAAATGCTGCTCGTCATTTAAAAGCTTGGGCAAAAAAAGAATACGAAACTGCAAAAAATGAAGAATCAGCAAAAATAGATAACGTTAAAGACCAATACAAAGTTAGAAAAGAATATTTCAAATATTTAATGGATTGCATAGACAAACATCATCCAGATGATTTTGCAAATGCATATGGTAACAATGAATAATAAAAAAACCTCTCAATTTGAGAGGTTTTTTTATGAGTAATTATACAAATTACATCCACCGATGCTTCGCATACAGGGGCATTTCTATCGATATGCCCCAGACAAGAATTTGCAAGTCGGTGGTGCGCTGCACATATTTTTTACACAATAAAAAAACCACACCTCTGTGTGGATTTTTTATTGGTTAATAGGTGGACTCGTCAATGCACGCAAGTGTATTTGCCGGGCTTAAGTCCCGGCTACACACCGGCAAATTCTTATATTACACCTTATGCCGAAACAAGTTCGGCAATGCTTCGCATACAGGGGCATTTCTATCGATATGCCCCAAATAAGAATTTGCAAGTCGGTGGTTCGTTGCACATATTTTTTACACAATAAAAAAACCACACCTCTGTGTGGATTTTTTATTG